>NZ_JASCAI010000003.1:0-40508 GCF_029967875.1 Acinetobacter sp. V89_4 | reverse complement strand
TATCATTGCCAGAATCACCAAAAATCAAATCATTGCCAAGCTGGCCTAAAATAGTATCATTTCCAGCTCCTCCATAGGCAAAGTCAACTCCTGTTCCTAAAGAGATCTGATCGTCACCGCCTTCAGCCATGACAAAGTCATCGCCTTCATGAGTAATAATAATATTGTTTTTGATATTACCTATAGCCACATCTACAGACTTGGTTCCTAAAATATCATCAACATTGAAACGTTCAGTATAAGAAAGTGCATTGCTAGGTGCTGTACCACCAGAGTTACCACCTGAAACAGAATGATCTACCAGATGCATGGTTTTCTTATAGTAATCTTTACCATCACTTGTTTTAGTCATATCACCAGTAATCAGGAAGCGTGTAGCCCATGCTTCCTCAACTGTTCCATATTCATTTTCATAATAAACTTTACCTTGGTAAATTGAACCAACTACTTTAGACAATACAAAGTTCACTGCAGCTGTAACTATTGCTCCTCCTACAGGAGTAATGAATGGACTTACTGCCGCTCCGATATAACTCGAAATAGCAGCAATTGCAGCCTGTACTCCCAACATCGCATACTCAGAACTGTTTAACTTATAGTCTTGTATTAAACTAGTTGCTGTAGAAACAATTGCGGTAATCGCACTAGTACCCGCTGGAGTAAGAATAATTGTTCCATTCGCAGAAATTGTTGTTAAGCCAGGAACTGAATTGGCAACAATTGTATAATTAGCAGCTGTAGAAACCAAAGTACTAGCTGCCAAAGTTGCATATTGTGAAGAGTTATACCCTTTACCATCAACAATTGCTGAAGCAATAAACTGTGACAAGGTCTTAACTAAAACCTGCCCAATACCGCTTGTTATATGAGAACTATTGGTTCCAAATGCTGCATCACTTGTTTTTTGGAGAGCATCACCTGCTTGAGTTTGTGTAAATCTACCAGTGCTGTTTCCAATGAAAGTTTCAAAAGCAAGCCCACCAATTTTATCTTTTGCATAAGTTTCAAAATACTTTTTGACAAAAGAGTAAAGTAGTTCAGATTCAGACTTAGTTCCATTAACTAAATTATTGAAATTTTCAGCAAACCAAGCTTGTACTGCTGAATTAAGTGTATTGACATTAAAAATATTATTAAATAGCTCTTTAGCTCCGTTAAAAATATAATCAGCCCTCAGCTCCCATGACTCTTGTTGATCAATAGCTGTCTGAATAATTTTAGTAGTATTTGTTGCTGAACCAAGAGCTGTATATAAAGCGCTTAAATCCCCATTGGTACTATTTATTAAAGACCCTGTAATACCCATTTTAGTTAATAACTCATTTAACTGTAGGTCGGTTAATAGTACACTTTCATTATCTAAACTATTTGAAGCTGCTGTTAGTTCATATTTACCTGTTATAGAATTTTTTCTTGGAGCAAACTCAATTGAGCCTGAGTTAGTATGAACTACAATAGAGCTATTATGCCAAACAACATTATTATTAGCATCACGTACTCTATTAATATCAGTTGCTATAGTTTCATTTGTAGTAGTAATGGTTTTATATGTACGTGTAATTTCAGTAGTTAAGTTAGTGGTTTTTTCTAAAGTTCTGACACTCGAAATATTATAATTAGAATCAAGTTTTATTTCAATTTGATTACCATTAGCATCTGTATATTGTCTTTCTAATCTTCCATCATTATACATTCTAACAATAGCATCATTTCCATTTACTACTCCTTTAAACTCATATCCTATTCCTACCCCTAATGATGAATAACTTTCTACAACAAAACCACTCCAATCACCTCCAGCTTCGGGTAGAAAATTAGATTGAATAGGATTTCTAGAAATTACATTATTTCCAAACTTTTGTATTCTAAAATTTCTCTCGGTATTTAAAGCTTGCTGTATAGCATTAGGAGCTACCTCTATGGTACTTTTACCCAATGGTGCCACACCATTAATATATGTTCGATACCATTTTTTTGTTACATTATCGTAAGTATAATTATATCCATTATATTTAATTACATTTATATCTCTGTTTGAAAGAACAGATATTGATTCAAAAGCAGCTGCACCTTGCGTTAAAATCCAGTTTAGCCCTTCAGTATTTCCTATGTTTTCCTTATATTCCCAGAGAGTTAATGCTGCAGCCAAAGCAGTTGGTGCGCTTAACACCCTATCCCAGAATGCCTCTGCTCTAGCAGGTCCATTAACTCCTCCATCATTTAAAATATCCTGATAAACCTGCTCAAAAGTCCAAGCTTTAGCTTCTAAATGCATTTGTTCTACGAATACATTTGCATGATAGTCACGAATATCTTTAATTGATAAATCTAATGCATTTAATGCAGGATTTTTAAGATAATCTTGACGTTTAGCCAAATCTGCTTTCATTATAAGTATACCAGTATCCCACTGCTGTTGAGATGTTTGGCTAACTCCCATTTTACTTTTATAATAACTATCAAAATGGTAATTTGCAGATTGTCCTAAGAGGCCTTCATTAGTTACTACAGATAGAGCTAAGGTTGCATATCTATCACCTTTATTAGATAGAAATTTCCAGTAACTATATCTATCACCAGCTATAGCATATTTTTCAAGTTGAGTAATATCAGTAGAAGTTAAAGTTGCCATTAATTATTTTCCTGAAATGTTTTGAACAAATGTGTTATATTTTTTTCAATAGTTTCCCATTGTTGTAAATATAGGTCACTATAGTGAGCTTCTATATCAAGTGATAATTCTGGAATTTCAAAATAATGATCACAATGATATCTTTTAGGGTGAGAATAAGCTTTTAACTTTTCTTCAGTAACCACACTGGTTTCTGAACTACAATGAATATATGTCGTAATATGTCCACTATTATCTTTATTAAAAAAAACTTTATGTCTTTGGCTATCTTCGATGACATCGTCTGGATATTTTTTATCCCATTGTTTATGAACTAAAACCTTATAAAATCCACCAGGAACATTTGGCTTTAGACCCACAACTTCTATAAGCTTTAGATCTGGTCGTGGTTTTATTATCATGTAATTTAATAGCTCTTCATTCCAGAAAATAGTTTTAGTATGAAAAACCTGTTGCAATCCTAGACCTAAGCTACTGATAGGTAGACTATAGCCTTTTCTATCAAGATTCGTAGGTGTAACTCGCCAACTATTTACATTTAATCTTAAATAATGATTTTTATATACTTCTAAGTCTTCAGTACTTTTTGTTTCAAAAATATGTAGGTTTTTTAAATTCCTAGGTTCAAATTTTGGGAGTAAAACTTCAAAAAGCTCTTGGCAAGTATACACATCGCAAATTTTTTCTTTTCCCGCTTTAATCCTCTCTTTTCTTTTCTTTTCTTCTTCTTGTTTTAAAATTGGTTCAAAAATAAAAGTGCTGCCATCTATATAAGTAGCAGGAATATTTAATATCATTCCATTTGGATTAGTAGAAGACGGCCAAACTTGGCGTACATTTGGCGGATGTTCCAAGAACTTTTTTTGCCGTGCTTCTTTTGTTACTTCACCATATACACAATAACTAAGTAAACATACTGGTAAAAGCAGTAATAAGTATCTCTTCTTAAAAGATAATTTATTTTTTTTTTGCATTGAGGATATACTCAATAAAACGTGAATTCCATCACAAATAATACCAAATGTTTTTTTAATATTAAACTATTTTTTATACAGTTAAATTTTTTTAGATAAGTATTTCAAAAGGTTAATATTTATATTCTTTTTGAATAAAGATTTCCAAAGTATGCTATTGATTTATGGTTATCACAAATTACAATACGTGTATCGCTTGATGCCAAAGATATAGTCAAAAATTGGATCTATTCAGTCTCAACCAAAATAGAAGCATCATTTCTAATTAACTATAAAAATCTCTGATTTTATTAATGCAATGGTAGCTTCATAAATATCATGATAAGCGTAATGTTTTGAATATACGTTAGAAAGTTTTTGATAAAGCGCATAATCTTCTTTATGAATAAAGTTCAGTTCATTTTTAAGTTCTAATGATCTAGAAAAATAGATCATAAATGGCTTTGTTGCACAAAGATTTAAAAGTAAAGATTTCTCATATTTACTCAAATTTAAGTGATAACTCGGGTATGTGGTCTACCTAAGTCCGTAAATTTATTTAATACTGCCACACGTGCATGAATCTCATTGACTTGGCTTTGAAAATTTCTCGCACTGAGTTTATCCTCCAACAATTTGATGCAATGCATCTTGGTTTCAACCAAACTTCGCTGATGATAGCCTGACCATTTCTTCCAAATAGTTCTTCCTAAACGCTTAATTGTTCGAAGCAACTCATTGCGTTCTAGCGAGCCCATCTTTTTATCTTTCGATGGCTTCGCATTTTTTCTTGGTGAAATCACTGCTTGTGCTTGCCGATCCACAATGACCTGTCGGCACTGTTTGGTATCATAAGCTCCATCGGTATAGACGAAGTCAACTCTCTCATCTTCTGGAATCTGAGCAAGTAAATGACCAAGCACCTGTGAATCACTCACATTGTTGGTTGTGAGCTGAACTGCCCTTATTTGAAGTGTTTCGGCATCTATACCAATATGAAGTTTACGCCATTGTCGACGATATTCAGGCTGATGTTTCTTTCGTTTCCATTCACCTTCACCTATAAACTTTAAGCCAGTAGAGTCGACAAGTAGATGTAGTCCATCACTACTTTTTTAATAGCTGATCGTAATATCAATACGCTGTTGTCGTTTACAAATTGTAGTGTAGTCTGGCGCTACCCAATTTATCCTACAAAGACGGATGAGACTTTGAACAAAGCCAGTGACCATACGTAAAGACAATCGAAAGAGAGATTTAATCATTAGGCAGCATTGGATAGCTGCGTCGGAGTAAGTTTGATTATGTCCTTGTTTGCCTTTTGATGGGCATACCATTGCGTAGCAGGATCAAACCAAATGGCAATATTTCCACGATTAATGAGTGCTCGGTTATATGAAGCCCAATTGGTTGTACGATAAATTTTAGGTATAGGCTTATTCATTTGAAAATTATATTGTGGAATAAGCCTTTAGAGATAGGTTTGTGCAACAAAGCCCTTTCTATTTAATAACTTTAAAAATCAACATATACTTAATACAAATTAAAATTTATGTTAAGTTATGTATCTATAAAATAGATATATAATGAAACCAAAAGGGGGAACTAATGAGCACTCTTATAAGCTTTTTAAGCAATCCAGCAGTTGGAGGGGTAGCTTCAATATGTACAATCCTTACTACAATATGGGGGATAATACAAACAATACGTGTTAAAGAACTTTCGCAAGAAATTAATGATTTGAAAACAAGCAAACAGACTGATAACGACCAACGCCAAGTTACAACACATGATCGCTCTACATATGTTGAACAGGCAAATGATATAACTATCACTCATGGGCCAGACTGATATGTGTTCTGATCGTTCCACAAATATTGGTACGGCTCAAAGTGTTACCATTAATCAAGTAGCCCCAAATTTTCAAAGACGACCAGCTTTGATCTCTCAAGTTGTTAAGAGACTTTCGTCATTAACGCTTATAGATGAGACACCAAGTAATCAATTAGAAAACACTTACAATATTGAAGCTAAACTCGAATACAACCACGTATTTAAGTATCGTCCTTTAATTGAAGAGTATGGTGATTACGGACATAACGTCATAAAAATATTAAGTACGATTGATCAAGAAAAAATTGGATCAGAAAGAAAAATCTTAAAGTTAATTAATGACTTCTATAAAGAATGTATTGGCAACTTAAGAAGAATTGAGTCCTATTCAGAACAAAAAAGAGAAATTATAGAGGTAATTCGTTCAAACTCAGACCAAATAATAGAAGATGTAATTAATAAAACAATAACAGTTATTAACAACTCATCAAATGGTCAAGATATGGACGAAGAGGACCTGATCTTTGGAGTAAAATATATTGTGGGTCACGCTTTTATAGAGTGTAAAGTTCTGGAACGTCCTCAATTATGATCATTAATGAAGACCATCCAAATTTAAGCATCTATCGGCTTGGAGGAGACTTAATTAGTATATTAACTAACTCTCCATTAGAGAAATTTGATGTTTTATATTTATATGACTCATTTAAAGAAATTACTTCCAATGATATTAGTTTTAGCTACTTCATGTTAACCCTCGATTGGTTATATCTCCTAAACTTAATTGAATTAACAGAGAATGGAGATATCAAAAAATGTTATTAAAAAATCTTAAAATATTTTCTAATGGAATTGAAATTCGTAACATTCCATTTAAATCTGGCCTTAACTTAATTGTAGACAATGAAACTATTATAGGAACTGAATCTGGTAATAGTATTGGAAAAACAACTCTACTTCGCATTGTAGATTACTGTCTCGGATCAGATGGAAAAGATATTTATACTGATCCAGAGTTCAAAACTGAATATAATATTGACGTCTATAATTTCGTTCAAAATAATCAAGTATCAGCGAAACTTGAGCTAACACTTAAAAATGGCAACAGTATCACACTTGAAAGAAACCTTATTATAGAAGGTGATAAATATTATAAGATAAACGATGAAGAAATCAGTTCAATAACAAAGTATCGAGAAAAATTATCTGAATTAATTTTTAAAAATCAAGCATCAAAACCATCTTTAAGACAATTAGTTCCTAAATTTATACGTAGTGATTCTTCAAAAATGTCAAATACAATTATGTATTTGCATAAATCCACTTCTCCTCGTGAATATGAATCAATTTTTTTATTCTTATTTGGATTTCCAGAGCCTACTCTTTTTTCTAATAAAAGCAGCTTATCACGAGAACAAAAAGACTATGAAAAAAGACTATCTGCTTATGAGAAACCTCATTCAAAGAATGTGATTGAGCAAATGCTAAATGTTGTTAATGGAAATATTTTATCCGAAGAAATAAAAATAAATGAATTTCGCCTAAGTGATGCTTATCACCACGAGCTTGAAAATATTAAACAAATCAAATCTAAGATATCTAAACTTTCAACAACTATATCAGAAGTAGATCTACGCATAGACCTAAATCAACAAACGATCGAAGAACTCACTGATTCATCTAATGAAATCGATTCTGATTATATTAAAAATTTCTATGATGATGCAGCTATCTATTTACCAAATTTACAAAAGAAATTTGATGATGTCTTAAATTTTCATTCAAAAATGATTGAAAACAAAGTAAATTTTGTCCAAAAGTATCTCTCAAAATTGAACCTAGAAAGAAATATACTACAAAAAGATCTGGATAAAGCATTATTTGAAGAAAGTAGTTTATTACAAGCTCTAACTAATAGTGGGACATTAAATGATTTAGAAGTTATGCGCCTAGAATTAAACAGACTTCTTGAACAAAAAGGTGGATTAGAAGCCTCTTTACAAAAAATTGATGAAACGACCGAGCAATTACAGAGAATTTCTACAAATCTAGAAGAAATTAATGGAAAAATTGAAAGATATATCACTGATTTTACCGAGAAAGTTACTGTATTCAACACTTTTTTTTCTAAATACTCTAAAAAGCTCTATGAGGAAGAATACATATTTTCATATGAAAAGAAAGATAATGATGAGTTTTATAAGTTTAAAATAGCCAATATCAGTGGAAATGTTGGCGGTGGTAAGAAAAAAGGACAAGTAGCAGCATTTGATTTAGCATATATCTCATTTATAAATGAGGTCGGACTTTCATTTCCTCAATTTGTTCTACATGACAGTATCGAAGATATTCATGCTAACCAAATAGAAACTTTATTCAATCTAGCAAATGAAATTAATGGTCAATATATAGTTGCTGTACTTAAAGATAAAATTAAATTTCTTGGTGATGATTACATTAAAGAAAATACTATTTTGTGTCTAGATCAACATAATAAATTTTTCCTCATCTAACACCCTATAATAAAGTTTTTTATATGAGGCTTAATCTGGCTTTTTAGGTAAATATTTATAACTGTCAGATTAGGCCATAAATATAATAAGATTTTTTCTAACTCAAATATGATTAGTTAAATTTTTATTTGAAAATCCATAAGCTTTTCTCTAAGTTTTTTATTAATAGATAATTCATTTTTATTTTTTCGCTCACTTTCAATTAGTAAAAGTAGTAAATCATTTTTTGTTAATCTAGAAAGCTCTTTAATTTTATTAACTTCATATTTAGTTAAAGGTGGTTCAATTTTTTTAAAGCTATTTTTTCTCTTTTTATTTTTATTCTCTCTAGCACTTTCATATAGTTTTCGGCACTCTTCATTTCTCAGTATTGTCATGTGAGAAATTTTTAAATTAATATCATTAAACTTTTTTGATAACTCTACTGCTATATTTACAATAGCCTGTAAAGTTACTTTTGCATTCCTTTGCTGTAAAGTCTCAATTGATAACTTCACTATTTCTACACTTCGCTGTCTCTTTTTAGTATACAAGGCATCAAGGACAGATTTTTCTTCTACTGAATCTCTTTTCATATTTCACTCCCATCTAGATGCATTAACTTAATTTTTATTGGAGATATCTCTATATTTTCTGTATGTTCTATGCAATCCATCTCATGAAGCATGTCATCACAATTTGAAATCAACTTTGTTGCTTTTCTTTCTTCATGAGGTAAATTGTTAGCCTTTGCACCCTCTAACATTTTAATATAATGATCTTTATATTCTAATATTTGTTCTCTTTTTTGAGGATCAGGTACATTACCAAAACAACCAATACATGCAAAAGCAGCAGGACATGCATTTGCTACAGTACATCTTCCGCCAATAACAGGTGTTACAGCACCAATCGTATCCATAGCATCTTTAAGTTGCTTATTTAAATCCTCACTAGATCGTCGAAATGTTCGTCCAAGATCAATACGATTTTCAAAAATTTTTCTCTGAATATCAAACAACATAGTAGGTGTTGGAGCTGAATAATACTCAGTAACGCTAGTATCATGTTGTTTCATAAGTAACGCTAATACATCTATTGGAGTATTTAAAGACCTCATCTCTGTAGCAAAACTATGACGTAACAAATGCGTTGTTAAATTTACTTTTCCTCCTCGTTTATTTTTAAAATAAACATCAAAAAGTATAAAACTAAGGGATGCATTTATATGCTTAGATTGTAAATGAGAGTTATTAATTTGGAAAAGATAATTTGCTTTACCTACTTTTTGTCGTAGTGGAACTATCGGATTAATTTCCTCAAATTTACTATTGTTTTCAGAACTGTATTTCCACCAAGCATGCAGAGACTTCATACATTTATCATCAATATAATATGGTTCAACAGATATTCTGCCCTTAGGCACAGCATAGAAAACTATTGTCTCTGTATTATTGGGCAGTTTAACTTTTAAAAGATGTTTAGAGTCTAAACGTATCTGAAGTAATTCATTTACTCTTGCCCCTGTCTTAGTTATTATTTGAATAGAAGAATTTCCTATTAGGCAACATGTCATACATAAATCAATAGGAATGAATTCTAAATCTGTTTTATCTCTTAATACTTTAATCCAATTAGATATACTATGGCCTAAGAACTTACGGGGTAAATTATTAAATATCGTTCTACTTACCTCTATACTTTTTAAACCTATATCATTGCTCAAGTATCCAGCTGAAAGAAGTCTAGAAAACCAGTAAAAACTTTTATCTTCTGTATAGCTATTATCATAAGTTAAATAGTATTTATCCATATCATTGGATGGATGATTATCTGTTATATTCTTATAAAAATCAGTTTTTTCAACTTGCTGATGGTATTTTTTTAATGCAACTCCATTCCATAAGAGTAAATTAAAATTAACTACCTTTATCGCAAAGTCCTCCGTCATAATTTCTTCAGTCAACTGAATTTTTATTGGTAACTCTTTACCGTCTTTAGCTGCTTTCACAGCCTCCAAATATGCTAAATATAATCTATTGACCTGATGGTATCTTCTCTCTGTTAACTCTCTTAAATGATAAAATTTTTCATGAATACCACTTACATTACTCTTTCTTTCTGATTTTCTATTATCTTCATTAACTTTTCTTACATTTGATTCTCTCCAGAATAAATCATCAACCTCAATTATTTTAAATTCATCAAAAATTTCTTTCTGTTCAGAAGTTAACTTTTTAAAAAAAATTTTCTGTTTTTTTATTAGTCTAAAGTAAGCTTCGAAAAAATATATTTTATAATTCTCACTGAAATTTGGGAAAATTTCACCTAAAAACATATTCTTATAAAAGTTATGCGGATCAAACTCTTTAAACTCACTAATCCCCATTTCATAAAGATACTTATCTAACCTACTAAAATATGATTTATCATTCACTCTATTACTATCAGAGATAGCTAAGGAAAAAAACGCAATATTTCTCAGAGTATCATTTCTTATATTAACTAATAATCGTAGCTCACTATTATTAAATGATTTTCCAAATGACTCACTTTCAAGAAATGTTAAAGGGATGAATTTTAACTTATCATCAACTTTATTTAAGACCTCTTCAAGAGAAATATCTTCCCATTTTTTCTTGTGAGTAAGTGGAATATTGAGTTTTTCAGACCAATAATCCAAAGTCTTTCGAATTAATTTGTCACCACTGCCACTTAATTTTTGTACTTCAGTATAGTTTGGCTGTCTTCCACTACGATAAATAAAATCAATATGGACCCATACCCATTTACGGAATAGTTCTATACGGAATTTATGATTATTCAATAAAGCTCTTAAACTACGAAAATTTCTGCACCATTCTTCATAAGTTAAATTATCATCAACCTCTTGGGTTAAAAGATGATCAACTATAGAATTAATTGTATCTTTCAAGTATAAAGCAACCAACTGATCTGAGCATTGGATCTGCTCTGCAATTGTACCCAATGTTATAATCTTCTTTTTTTTATAAAGCTGGTTAAAAATTTCTATTACTCTAGGTCGAGCACTACCATAAGGTAATATCTGCTCACGTGGCTGTTTTAGATTTTTATTTCTATACCAAGTGTCTAAAGCTTTTCTAATTAGGAAAGTATGGCTACCTGAAATTGCTCTAACATTAGTGAGAATCGGTAATTTACCAGAGCGATAAATATGATCAATATGAATAGTCACCCATTTGAAAAAAAGCTCATTTCTTTTTGTTGTATTCATCAAAAAAGCTCTTAATGTTAAGAATTCTTTCCTCCAACTTTCATATTCTGAATCATTAGTAACTATTGTCTCCAACAAATTATCGCTAACTTCATTTATATATTGAGCAGTAATACTAGAGATTGATGAACTACAATGTCCACACCTAGCCATAACATCTTTTTTATTAAATGGTTGCCCCTCGGCATGAAGATTTTTTATAGCATTTAGTACTAAAAATCGCTTGGTTTCATTTGTAGTAGGAATTATTCCACTCATAGTCAGTTACTCCATAACATTTCATTAAGCATCATGGTCATCTCCGACTCATTTTCATCCGAGCCTAGCTCTTCCATTTTCTTACTTATTAAATTTTCTATTTTTATTTTGTCTTCTATTGTATTGTGAAGTTGGTTAGCAAAATTAGGTAAATCAGCATACTGTATTGAATGGTCGTAAACAGAAAACATATCACTTTTCCATGACATCAATAATCGTAACATGTGCTTATTCTTTTCTAACTCCTCCTCAGATTTTGATATATCTTTAAGATTTTTGACCGCCATAGTGACGTACCAATGTCTAACCTGATGAATTCTCAGTTTTATTCCTGCTTTTAGTAAAGCAGGAGACCAGAAATGGCTTCGAAAATAATCTTCAGAAAACTTAGTATTAATAGACGTTATAAATAGTGGAGTTTCATATGCTATAGATACCGGCATATTCATTAGATCTTTTAATTTCCAGCTATGTCTGTCAACTAGACATCTTTCTGTATCAACATACTTTCGTAAGATTTTAACTGTTCTATCAGAAAGATATAAAGTTTTTGTTCGAACCCCAAAACTGCCTTTATTTATTGCTTTTATTTCCCGGCCAAAACCAGAATGTTGCCAATCACCTATAGTAATTTCACACGCTTCATGTACTCTACAACCAGTATCAAATAATATATGTACTAAAGCAAATTCACGCATACTCCATCCCCAGCTCTCTCCAGCAGCGAATACCGATTGTTGCAATAAAGGATCACCAATTATTGTTGGCCGCCAATCTGCCCTTCCATTAATTCTAAAATAAGAGGCTGACATTCTTTGATTCTGAAAATTATCTACTCCACTCGCTGCGGGCATAGGAGACCGGCCTAGTACTTTTTTGAAATCACCTATTCTTTTATTTCTCTCTGCCTGAATTAAGGCTTTAGCATTATCACCAATCATGGGATTCTCATACTCGTAAAAATTAGCTTTTTTCATCACTCGATAAAAGGAAGTAAGTGCAGCTAGTAGATGATTCAAGCTTTTTTTGGGAGCTAAAAGAGTGGTTTTAATAGTTTGCACTTCAAAACCTAGTTTATCGTTCCTAATTTGTAGTGAGCATTTGAGTTGTGTTTTTAAAAAGTAGGAGACCAATTCCCTCACTTGTAAGTTATCTCCCATGAAACTCCACCCTTGTCTAATAGCTATCACATCTGTTTCAGCCCAATTAACAAATGCAACTAACTCTCTAATATAAGTTTGTACTGTCTTTGAAGAGTAATTATTTTCTATAGCTTTGAAATAAAACATCAACTCTAAATTAGGTATACCAAACTCATCGACGATGTGAATTTTATATTTTTCGCCACCTTTTATAATTTTATATTTGGACATCATTCCACTCCTTGGTTTAGTAACACATGAGTAAACATCTTTATCTTATATCTAAAAACAAAATTAAGTAATTTCTTACTTACATAGCTAAGTTAGCCAATCACTATGCTAAAAAAATTAAAAGCTTTAAGGGAATTTGTAATTTCACTACTTTAGATCCCCTACTGCTTGAAGACCTCATGCAACAAACTTCTGTCAAAGAAGTGTGGGGAATTGGCTATCAATTGGTCAAACAATTACGAAGCTATGAAATTTATTCATGCCTAGACTTAACTTTTGCCAATGAACACCATCTAGCAAAAGCTTTCTCTGTGGTTATGGCACGTACTATTCGTGAGCTAAAAGGCCAATCCTGTATCCAACTTGATGATCCTGCCATCTTAACAAAACGAATTTTAGCATCACGAAGTTTCGCTCAAGCTTTATCCAGTATTGAGATTATTAAACAAGCGCTTATCTTTCATCTCAACCGTGCTCATCGGCGTTTAATGAAACAGGAACAGCTGTGTGCCTGTATTCAAGTCATGCTTTATGAAAAAACAGATAAACCACCTTATAAAAAAGCATCATCTCAAGCGATAGGTTTAACATATGCAACAGATGATCTATGCATATTAACTAAAGCAGCCATGCAACAAATTGATGTTTTATATAAAGAAAATAAAAAATATATTAAGATTGGAGTCTTATTTTGTGGTTTGCATGCCCGTCAACATCACATTGATGACTTATGGCAACCTCTTGAGTTAATTCAGCAAAGACAACAACTCATGAAAACCCTAAGTACAGTTCGTAATCGATTCGGCAGTCACTATCTACAAGTCGGTTATCATTCCCGTAGTCCATCTTGGCATATGAAACAATGTCACCGTTCAAAAAACTATCTAACTCGATGGAATGAGCTACTTATAATTGGAGAGAATTCGACAGCCGTTACACAAAATACATGAACTGTTTTTGTCAATTCAGTTTAAAATGAGCTTCATTAAATTACTTGAAATTTTGTCATTTTTTAACATTGCTAAATCATCGCAAAATTTACAATATATAAGCCGAATTTGGTATACCCTTTCTGCGACAATTAAAACAAATTATAAAAAAATTGTAGAAACATATGCCATAATAAGCAAACTTTGCAGACATCTTGCAAAGAATATTTGCAACTTTAGAGCTGGAGCAATCTGAATGAGTTCGACCATTTTGGTGATTCATGGACCGAATTTGAATTTGCTGGGAAAACGCGAACCAGAAGTATATGGTCATCTTACCTTAGGTGATATTAACCAACAACTCGTTATCCAAGCTCAAAACGCATCAATTACATTAGACACTTTTCAAAGCAATTGGGAAGGTGCCATTGTTGACCGTATTCATCAGGCACAAACCGAAGGCGTAAAACTTATTATTATTAATCCTGCGGCCCTCACCCATACTTCCGTTGCTCTACGCGATGCCCTACTCGGCGTTGCCATTCCATTTATTGAAGTACATTTGTCGAATGTCCATGCAAGAGAAGCATTTAGACATCATTCATATTTATCCGATAAAGCAATTGGCGTGATCTGTGGTCTTGGTGCAAAAGGTTATAGTTTTGCACTCGATTACGCTATTGAAAAAATTCAACCATCTAACCCAAACTAGTTTAGGAATAGTCGCCCATGGATATCCGCAAAATTAAGAAACTCATCGATTTAATGATTGAGTCTGACTTGCAAGCGATTGAAGTTAAAGAAGGTGATCAATCAATCGCTTTAACTCGCCGTAGTCCAGTCGTTGCTGCGGCTGGTGTAGCACTTCCGGCAGCTCCTGTTGCAGCAGCACCAGTTGCAAAAACACCACGCGGAGCAGTTGAAACTTCTCCAATGGTTGGCGTGTTCTACGCTGCTCCAAGCCCAGGCGAAGCACCATTTGTTAAAGTAGGTCAAACTGTATCTGCTGGTGAAACTTTGGGTATTATTGAAGCAATGAAAATCATGAACCCAATTGAAGCAACTCAAAGTGGCGTGGTTGAAGAAATTTTAGTGAAAAATGGCGATGTAATCCAATTCGGTCAACCTTTATTCCGTTATCGCGCGTAATTACCTCGGGGACGTCTATGTTGCAAAAAGTTTTAATTGCAAACCGTGGTGAAATCGCTTTACGAATTACCCGGGCTTGCAAAACATTAGGAATCAAGACTGTTGGTATCTATTCAGATGCTGATAAAGATTTGATGCATTTACGTTTTGTTGATGAAGCAGTATGTATTGGTCCCGGTGCAAGTAGTGATAGCTATTTAAATATCCCGGCAATTATTACTGCTGCAGAAATTACCGGTGCCGATGCAATTCATCCCGGCTATGGTTTTCTTTCAGAAAATGCTGAATTTGCTGAAATTGTAGAAAGTTCAGGTTTTACTTTTATTGGTCCACGTCCAGAACACATTCGCCTTATGGGGAACAAAGTTTCTGCGATTGTTGCCATGAAAAAAGCTGGTGTACCTACTGTACCTGGTTGTGACCATGCTGTAACCATCCACAATGCCCTTGCAGAAGCTAAAGAAATCGGTTTCCCGCTTATTGTTAAAGCGGCATCTGGTGGCGGTGGACGCGGTATGCGTATTGTTGAGCGTGTAGATACACTACTTGAATCAGTTCAAGCAGCTCAGCGCGATGCAGAAATGTGGTTTGGTGACGATACCGTTTACATGGAACGTTTCTTACAGAAACCTCGCCATGTTGAAGTACAAGTTCTTGGTGATGGTAATGGCCATGCGATCCATTTATATGACCGCGACTGTTCATTACAACGTCGTCACCAAAAAGTGTTAGAAGAAGCACCTGCTCCAAATCTACCAGAGCAAGCTCGAGCTGATATCTTAGAAGCATGTGTTCATGCATGTCAGTTAATGCAATATCGTGGCGCTGGTACGTTTGAATTTCTATTTGAAGATGGTGAATTCTTCTTTATCGAAATGAACACTCGTGTTCAGGTAGAGCACCCTGTTACTGAAATGGTTACTGGTGTTGATATTATTGAACAACAGTTGCGTATTGCAGGCGGCCTAGGACTAGAGCTTCAACAAGAAGACATCAAAGTTAATGGTCATGCAATCGAATGTCGTATCAATGCTGAAGATCCAACAACTTTCTTACCTTCACCAGGTAAAATTGAAAGTTTCTATGCGCCAGGCGGTGCTGGTATTCGTTTAGATTCTCATATCTACCCAGAATATAGCATTCCACCTTACTATGACTCTATGATTGCTAAACTGATTTCTCATGGTAAAGACCGTGAAACATCACTTGCACGTATGCGTCAAGCGCTAGATGAAATGATCCTTACAGGAATTAAAACTAACATTCCTCTGCATAAAGATCTCATTTTGCAAGATAAGAGCTTCTGTTCTCAAGCAATGGACATCCATTACCTTGAAAAGCACTTGTTAAAGCAATTGGAAGAAAAGAAAAAAGCTGAAACTGCATAATAAAAAAAGCCTCTTATACGTAAGAGGCTTTTTTTATATCCATTACTTTATGGTAGGACTCTACGTAAAGTCGCAAAACACTGCTCACCCTTAGCGGTTGAACAGAAGTTGATAGTATGGTCATTTTTCCACTGTACAAAATACTGAGAAACATCACCTGTTTGATCTTGTTTCTGACCTGAACAATCTACTTTATTATTATCAAATTTAATTTGCATTACTAAAGCAGCTAACTGCTCTTTAGGGTCATCAGATGGTTGATATTCATATAAGCCATATGACCATTCTTGACCACTTTTGATCACAACATCATTACTACTACGGAAGTTATAATATTCTACACATTTCTTATTATTTGGAATTTCCATTCCCCATAATCCCATAATTTCAGGACGCGTAACAATACGTATAGCATTAGGATTACTTGCAGTCCGAGCGGGTTGTTCGGCTGGCTGTTGAGTAGCCGTTTCTGCCACAGCTAAACCAGAACAAGCCCACAATAATCCAATAATATAAATATTTTTCATAGATTTATTAATCATTAAACGCATGAAGTTAAGTTAGCATATTTTTTGACAAAATCACTGCTCCATAACCATATAAAAACAATATTTTTCAACTGTAACGTGCTACAACAAGTCATCAAACAATTTTATATTTACTTGCTTTCTTCAATATAAATTCTTTGTTTTATATTATCTCAAGCTTAGGCAGCTGAAGAATTGACTTGTTTCGGAAGCCACATTACAAAGCACAAACCTAACAGTACAACCACGCTGGCACACATAAAAATGAGTTCACCAGAAAGAATTTTCCAGAAATGCCCAGCCAGCACACTACCAAAAGCTACACCCAGCCCCCACATGGTACTGTAAAGAGCTTGTCCACGCCCTTGCTGTCCAGCAGAAAAGTTTTGAAAAATAACTCTCATTGCAATTAAGTGAAATAAACCAAAACTAAAAGCATGCAAACACTGTGCAAAAAGCTGACCAACAAAGTAATGTGAAAATAGTGCAACAAGCATCCAACGTATGCTCGTCACTAGCAGACACACAACGACTAAACTACGCCACGAAAAACGTTGAAAAATCTTTGAGGCAATTGAAAACATAAAAATTTCAGCAAAAACCCCCATTGCCCATAAAAATCCAATTTCAGTCGTACTGAAATTCAAAGATTTCAGAAAGTTACTATAAAAACTATAAAAAGGTGCATGTGAAAAAAGTAAAATAAATTCAATTGTGAAAAATGCAGCTACTGTTGGGCGCTTTAATACAGGAAGTAAAGGCTCTAACTTTTTCTGTGAAGTAGGCGCACCATCCGGTTCTCGAATGGTAAAAGACCAAATAAATGCTAATGAAGCAATAATTAATAATAAAATTGGAAGCAGCGAAATAGGTACTATTTCCAGAAGTGCACCAATAACAAAAACACCGACAATAAATCCAACAGATCCCCACTTACGAATTTTGCCATAAAGTTTAGCTTTTTGATCACCCAACCAAAATAAAGTAACCCCTTCAAATTGAGCTAAAATAGCATTTTGGAAGAAGCTAAAAATAAGCATGAGTAAAGCTATGGATTGAAACGTATTTGGTACTATAAAAATAGCTAACCATATACATGATTCCATCCAAGTGGCCAGCCGCACTAACAGCATTCGCTTACCAGATTTGTCGGCAACCCATCCCCACACTAAAGGCGCAAAAAAACGAGTTACAATCGCAATTGATGATAAAACACCAATTTCTTGATAATTAAACCCTTGATCTTGAAGATATAAATTCCAATAAGGCATGAACGTACCAACAATGGAATAGTAAAAAAAGTAGAATCCGCCGAGTCTGGTTTGGATTGTAAGTGGTTGGAACAAGTTGTAAACCTTAGTAGTTTCAATAGGTTAAAATTCGAGATCATTGTATATTCAAAACATCCCAACCGTGCAATTTTAACACTTTGTTTCCAATACAAATAACTAAATTATTAATAACCAATTTCGCCTCTAAAAGCTTTTTTTATTGATAAGAAAGACTAAATGAATATAAGACAACTGTAATTTAATTTGTACAATCTGTTAACTTGTGTAAAAATACATTTAATATTCATAAGGTATTTATTCATCAGATGTTTTTTCTTATTTTTTTAATTTGCCTTTTTCTATTTTTACTTATTCTAAAACAACATTACCGTTGATCACCTTTTTACGTCTATCTTTTCTTTAAAAGCTTTTACACCATCTTCAAATTAGAACAATTAAAAAATCAAATCTAAATCTCATGACTATTCGCATGAGCAAGCCAATATAAAAACAGACTCAATATCAAATTCCAACAGATTATTAATAGGTTACTGTAACAACTATCGTATCTGAGTAATTACCAGGGGTTGTTGAAATAGCTGTACCCTGCGGAATTTTCCCATAGACATTTGTACTTTGGGCACTGCCTGAGCCTGTTTTAGAAACACCTCCAGAACCTCCAACTGCGGTTACACCACCAGTGGTGTCCCACACCGTACCATAAGTTGATTCCTGATATAGCTGGTAAGGGATATATTGACTACTACCATTTGTCATACGCCTAAAACCGCCAGCAATACGGTTAATTCCATCACCCAAATAAATGCTATACGGCGTTCCATAATTACAGGTCGAATTTATAGCTCCTTGCGCAGTATAATCACGACTCGCCGTACCAATATCATTGATATTACCAAAATCAACATTTGATGTGGAATCTAATTGGCACAAACTCGGTACAACATAATTAGCAGTGATCGTGGTATTGCCTGAGTCCCATCCTCCACCACTATTTCCTTCACAGACAGTACTAGAGCTTGCTTGCATATCCCAAAAAAGCTGAACTGTACCCGTATATGTCCCTTTAGGATAGGCAATAAGAGACCCTGTGCGGGCTGGGACTTTCACATTTACCGAGTAACTAATAATATTATTTGAAGCGACCGTTCTCACTGGACCATACCATACATTTGAGGTTTGGTTGGTGGTAGAAGATCCAGCCCCACCTACAGTTGCAGTGACCGTATAAGGTAATGAAATGCTGTTATTAGTATTTGTGGTTCCCGTAAATACGGTTTTCATACACATATAACCTGAAATTTCAGGAGTAGTACGCCCTCCAAGACAGCTAATTGTGCCAGAGAAGTTAATGTTTGCGTCACTATTAATAGTGGCAGCCGTATAAGTATACGTACTATTAGTTGTTCCTGTTACCGTACAAGCCGCATGTGCAGAGCTAAAAAATGCATATAATATAAAAAACAGAACAGGTGCTAAAATATACTTTATGGCCAATGAAAACTTTTCACTCTTCATCCAAAAACTATGACTCGCAGTAGTTATCGACATACATAAGGCCCCAATTTTTTAGCACTGTATTGCTTATTTTCATACGCAAAATTAACTTGGCATGAGCCATGATCCAAAAGATCGACTTCAAGCTTGTTTTGTTTTAATAGGTTTTGAATAAATACTTCACCATCGTAGCCAACTACACCATTTTGTTGCTCATTAATTCGAACCGTATAACCCGGTAATAAAGGTGAATTGTTGGCATCAACAAGTTTCACTAATCCAGAAATGACCTGATGAGCGCCGAAGTCAATCAAAGCTCCTTGGCGATAACCTACAAATGCTGTTTGGTTAGTGGATTTAACATCCCACTCTAAAGGTAAATATGATGGATCTAGATAGATATGATGAAGCTGATAAGGTCTTAAATTTGCAATTAAGAATCGACCGGTTCCATCAGTTGCTCCTAAATTTACCCCACCATTTAAAATTTGGCTTTGTGGCCCAGCATTGGTTACGACTGCGTAGCCATCTCCAATTTCATTGGCTGCAAAGACTCGTCCTGCTGCTGCAACCAATGATCCTGTCGCTGAAACTGCAACTTGGTCGTTATCCCCAATTCGATTGTATCGACCTGTCAGGTAAGCTGCACGAGCACGGTAAGAGGCATAGACCGATGCATTGTTTTGATTCGCATCCTGATCACGCTCAACATAGCCTCCCCATCCAAATGCACCGATTTGTGGATCGCTAAATCCATTTATTTCTTGTCTATAGGTTGTTTTACCACTTTCATTAGAAATACTTGTAATCGCATTGACTCGGCTAGATGGTGTATAGCGCAGCGCAAAGTAAATACCATAGTCTTTTTGGTTTTCATAATCTTTATAAGCTGATGCATAAAAGCCCCAGTTTTTGTTCAGGCTTCCGCTTAAATTGGCAGACACTAACTTGTAAGAGTTGTCGCTATATTTGATCTGGTTATAACCCAGATAGGCGCTATACCCTTCGTAAAAGTTATAGCTCATTCCTGCCCTAAAAATCTCATCTGCCAGTGCACTGTAGCTCAGGTAGTTCTGCGGCTCAGAAGTCATCTGGTTATCTTTTAAATATCGAACTTGAGACACACGGGCAAGGTCAAAGTAATTATCAAATACCTTACGATAACTGGTATTAAACGAAATATTTTTACTAATACGCCCTTCTAAACCGACTAGAGCAGAATAACCGTTTTCATCTTTATACTGGCTCGCTGCGATGTCAGCATTAATCACCCCAAAGCCAAATAGATTCTTGGCAAAACCCGTGCCGAGATTTGATAAACCATCTGTTGAAGCCTCTGCACCACCACTTAAGGTCAGTGAGTTGCTGTAACCGTATCGAATCGCTCCCGAAGCAAAAGTGGCATTATCATAATCGTTTGAAAACAGTCCGTAGTTATAGCGTGGAACACCCACATCTACTGAGAATTCATTAATGCCTTTTGCCAGAATTTTGGATGAAAAATAGTAAGCCTGTTTTGTAATGCTCTGCTGACCCGTTGCATCGGTAGTCACAAGAGTCACTTCATTGCCTGAAATAAACGGGAGCTGCTTAATGTCAAATGGACCTGAAGGCACAAGCCCTGAATAAATCTTTTGCTGGTTAACGTATAAATCTAGTGTTGACGGAAGTGCTGCTGAACCGGAAAATTGTGGTAGCGCCGAGGTAACAATATCACCTCGTTGAGTATAAGCACTCGACCACTGGAAACCCGCCAGACGTACACTGCTACCCCAGTCAGAACTATTGGAAATAAAATCCCCTAAGGTATATATCCTGATTTTTTCAGGGTCTACGTACTGCCACTTGCTCTCTAAGCGCACCCATTTTTCATGGCTATAGCTATTTTCATTACTACCGTTGTATAAAACGCCCGAAGAAAAGTTACCAATTGCGCTGTTAAAGATTCCTTCTGCCGAACCTGAGAAAACATTCTCGTCATTGGTTATGGTGTTATACAAACTATAGTTCAGAATAGCTGCGTTTAAGGGCTTCATTTTTAGCAAATGAGGGCTAGTAATCTGCTGGCCATTTAAGTCAACTGAATAATCCGTCAACATGTTCGACGGAACTTGTAAATTTAGAGCCTGCTCATTCTCTAGATATTTAAAACGGATTCCTTTTAGTTCATCAATACACACCCATTGGTTATCAGGAGTCTGCTCATCCATTTTCACCCTTAAAACTTTCAAGTCACGAGAACGGATATACAGCTTTCTATCTTGATCTTGGCGCACCGAGATCAAATCTGTTGAAATACTCGAATTAATAGAAATCTTTAAGAAAAGCTGTGTATACGCCTTATCAGAAATGAATACCTGATGAGAAGAGTTTGTAACTTCCGGAATACTTGGTAAAGCAGCATTGGTGCTATCTTGCAATGATTCCGCAAAAGCATGAATCGGCAAGTACATAACACATAAGGCACTTACGAGATATTTCATGTGTGCCTCTTTAAAGAGATGTTTGCTTACCGTTAATATTCAATGAAATATTATATTTATGATCCGTTTGAAATTTAAAATCAGGGCTAATATTAAAATTTCTTGCTTTACCAGCAAGAATATAACCATTCACCGTATTTACTTTAATGGCATAGCTTTTATTCGCTGTTGTATCAACAAGCGTTAAATTGCTTAAAAGTGCATGTCGATTTCCAACATTATTAATTATAAGAGAGGAATTATTTTGCTCTTGTTGTATTGACCAAGTAAGTTTAGTAATTGCATCTTTATTGACTACAAATAAAGGCAATGACGAACGTAGTAGTACATTAATTCCCTGGTCCACTTTACGGTTATCAATCGGTTTTGGTAGTTCATCAATAATAATACGATAGGTTTGCTCACCAGAAACTGGTACTGGATTAATTCTAACTACACGTAAGTTATAAGAATCATTAGGTTGTAATTTTAAAAATGGTGGACTAACCGCGATCTCATCTGTAGGTATTAATTGATCTTGCCCAGCATTTTGGCGCCATTCAAATACACGTACCTGCAAATCACTACTTTCATTTGACTGGTTATATAAACTAATTGAAGAAGCCGATTGATCGCTTAATATTTCAACACTTACAGGCGAAAGACGAATTGATGCAGCATTCAGCATACTAGGCAAAAATAACAATAAACTTGTAGTAACAAAGATATTTTTTCTCATGATTTGCCCAGAACGACTTTTCTCAAATTAGGCTAGCTCTCTAAATCAAGAGCTAGCAATGACACAATAAAACTTATTAAAAATTAGTAAGTCACTGTTACTGTTACTGTGTCAACATAGCTACCAGCACTCGGTAAAGTTGAGCCAGCAGGAATACGACCATAGACGTTAACTGTTTGTGGCGCACCAGTACCAGTACCGCTATAAGCAGTAGTTGCAATACCAATTGCTGTTGCACGGTTAGTGTCAGAGAAAAGGTTGTAAGGAATATATTCGTTGCTAGTTGCACCACCAATCATACGACGTTGAGTCGTTTGAGCATTTTTGCCAGCATCAAAAGCTAAAGTCCATGGCACAGTGTTGTTACATAAAACTTTAATTGCAGTACCACCTGTCGTTGTGGTGTCTGCATCTACGTTGCTCGCAAGAGAACTTAAAGTACCAAAATCTAAAACTGCGTTAGCTGTTGTACCTGTAGCTGAAGTATTCAATACACAGCTATTTGTAATTGTTGCTTTAACAGTCAAAGTACCTGTTGCAGTTGCAGCATTTGCCGCATTGATAGACATTAAACCCAAAGTAATTAATGATAAAATGAGAGACTTTTTCATGGTTAAAACCTTTTTACATTACGCCAATAAAATTAATAGATGTAAAAACTAGCCTTCCCCATCACAATCACTAGCTTTTCTGATTGTTTTTTCAAAGCGTTATTTTTTTACTCTACTTACGGCGCATAATACAAAAAAACAACAAAAACACTAACATAACTTTCATTCTAAATATCAATTAATAATTCAACTTCTGATGAATTTCTCAATTATAAAAATTTTTATGGTTTATCATGCTTTTTATAACGATTTTCGATACTTTTATCTAACTTTTGTTAGTTTTACTAAAAAAAGTATAGATTTTCATTAGTTAAAGTTTACCATCACTTTTAGTATTTTATATTTTTTTAATTTTTGGTAAAAAAAGTATGAACAAAAAGTAAGCTACTGATTGTTCTATATATTTTAAATGAATAAGAAAAGAATATTTTATGAATAAGAAATCTAAGTAACTTATCGATATTTCTAAGATTTTTAAGAAATTACACAGTTTTCCTCTAAAAGAAGAAGGCCCTGTTAGCTTAACTATTTCTAAAAATTAAATGAAAGATCAAGCCAATAAAACCACCTCCCATAGCAAAACCTAACTGTATATAGGCTTTACCATACCAAGCTAACTCCCTAAATTGATAATCTGCACTTTGCGACCCAATTACTAAAATATTTTTAATGTCCCAGCTATGGAATCCTTTAGGTCTTTCTGCAAAGAAATCTAAAATAGGCGTAAACCCAAAAACAAAAGAAATACCCAGTAAGGGATAAACGATAAATCCAGGAAAGATAGGATTATTCTTTCTTTCCATAGAATCGAATATTATAGTTGCAGCAACTAATATACTTTGTACTAGAGCGACTTTTTTGAAAGTATCTAGATCAAAACCTAGATAGAACATTAAAGTTAAGAAAAAAACCTCTGTGAGCAAAACGGAGTAGATTAATAGTTTCCAATTCATTTCAGTCCTTAAATGATTTTTTAGAATCTTATATAGTTGTAGTAATGTGTATTAAAAAAATATTTCAATTTATTTATATTAGCAAAAAATAATTAATTAGGACAACATTAATTAAATCAAAAAATATACAAATAAAAAATTTATTATTAATTAAATCTAAAGTTAAATCCAATTAATCCACATCCCTTTCAATGAAAATACTTAATAGAAATATTCTTTATTACAGCTAAAAATTTATAAAATATATCAATTTAATAATTAAGTATTTGATAATTTATTTAATCTCTTAAACCTCCAAATTAGATATTAATAATCGCTTAAATACTTTTTTTAAAATCTATTTCTAAATTGAGTGAACCACAGCTGTACTGTTTGTTTTCTCTTGAAACTAACAATTCCACACTTGTAGTTTCACTTACTTATTGGCAAGGTATGTACCAGTAAAACATTAGGAATTTGTTCCAATATGGCGAGTCCAGCACAAATCATTCGACATAAATTTCTCAATACATTCTTTTCGCGCCATTCTCTCTGGTTCTTATGTATTTTTACTGCACTGAGCATCACCTGGTTTCGAACCGTATACACCCCTCATAGTATCTATTATTTTATTTCTGATACTCTCCTTAACGGGTTATGGGTGCTTACTGGTGCACTAAGTTTATTAGGCCTTTACGATGTTTTGCAGAATAAACATTCAATTCTAAGAAACTATCCAATTATGGGGCATTTCCGTTTTTTGTTTGAAGATATACGTCCAGAAATTCGCCAATACTTTATTGAAGCGGATCAAGATGCTCTACCTTTTTCTCGTATGCAAAGAAGTCTAGTTTATCAGCGTGCTAAAAATGAAAATGCAGATAAACCATTTGGTTCAATCATTGACGTTTATCAAGAAAATTATCGATTCATTGTCCATTCAATAAGCCCTTGTCCACCAGCAGATCCAAAGAGCTTTCGTATTCAGGTGGGTAATGCTCAATGCCTTCAACCGTATAGTGCATCAATTATGAACATCTCTGCCATGAGCTTTGGTAGTTTAAGTGCCAACGCGATTCGTGCGTTAAATAAAGGTGCGCAGTTAGGCGGGTTCTATCATGATACTGGCGAAGGTAGTTTAAGCCCTTATCATCTGGAAAATGGCGGTGATATTGTTTGGCAAATTGCCAGCGGTTATTTTGGCTGTCGTACTTTAGATGGGAAATTTGACGAGCAAAAGTTTGCCAAGCAATCTCAATTACCACAGATTAAGATGATTGAGCTGAAGCTTTCCCAAGGTGCAAAACCAGGTCATGGTGGAATTTTACCTAAACATAAAATTACCGCAGAAATTGCTCAAATCCGTGGTGTTTCTCGCGATCATGACTGTATTTCTCCTGCAAAGCATTCTAGTTTTTCTACTCCTATTGAAATGATGCATTTCTTACAGAAATTGCGCACATTATCTGGAGGTAAACCAGTTGGTTTTAAACTGTGTATTGGTCAGCCTTGGCAATTCATGAGTATTGTTAAAGCAATGTTAGAAACAAAAATTGTTCCTGACTTTATAGTTGTTGATGGATCTGAAGGTGGTACAGGCGCAGCGCCAATTGAGTTTAGCGACAATATTGGTACTCCATTACGTGAAGGCTTACGTTTTGTTCATAACACCCTTGTGGGTGCAGGACTAAGAGATCAAGTTAAGATTGGTGCGAGTGGTAAAATCATTAGTGCCTTCGATATTGCCAGTACTTTTGCTCTAGGTGCAGATTGGGTTAATTCAGCACGTGGTTTCATGTTTGCTGTTGGATGTATTCAGGCACAAAGCTGTCACACTAACCAGTGTCCTGTAGGTGTTGCAACCCAAGATAAAGACCGTCAAAAAGCAATTGATGTACCAACTAAATCAGAACGAGTATTTAATTTTCATAAAAATACATTGCATGCATTATCAGAAATGATTGCTGCGGCTGGTTTACGTCACCCTTCTGATATTAAAGCTCACCATTTGGCTCAGCGAGTAAACGACCGTGAAATTAAGAACTATGCTCAATTGCATTTTTTCTTAAAAGAAGGCGAACTTTTACAGTCTGAACTTAATAATGACGATGATAATTTTTATTATCGGATGTGGAATATGGCAGATGCTAATCACTTTTAATTTATATTAACTTGATATGTTGAGCATTACATTTAGAGTGTGATGCTCTTCCACATTTGAATTGAATATGTGATTTCCCCTCAAATTTCATTCCCCTTTTAATTTGTCTTTAATAGATTTTTCACTTAATATAAAAGTATAAATAACGTACACAATTTAATTTTATTTAATAAAAATTTTTTAATGCTTATAACAAGAAGGTATCTCATCATGTTGAAAAAAACATTCATCTCTTCTTTTGTCGCACTAGCAGTAGGTTTAAGTAGCTATGCTGTTGCTTGTACACGTGCCGTATATTTAGGCAATAACCAACATATTATTACTGCTCGCTCAATGGACTGGAAAGTTGATACGGGTACAAATTTGTGGATTATGCCAAGCGGGGTTAGTCGTGACGGTAGTGCAGGCTCCAATTCAATAAAATGGACGTCTAAATATGGAAGTGTAATTGCCACAGGCTATGAAGTTTCCACAACAGATGGAATGAATGAAGCTGGCTTGGTTGCTAACATTTTATGGTTAGTGGAGTCTCAATATCCAGATGTGAAAAAAACGAATAAGCCTTTACTTAGTATTGCGGCATGGGCTCAATATGTACTCGATAATTTCGCAACTGTCGATGAAGCCGTTAAAGCATTAGAAAAAGAACCTTACACGATTGTGACCGATAATGTCCCAGGCGAAACACGCCTCACTACCCTACATTTATCTATTTCTGACAAAACAGGTGATAGCGCAATTATTGAATATATTGGTGGAAAACAAGTGATTCACCATAGCCGCAGCTATCAAGTCATGACTAACTCACCTACTTTCGATAAACAACTTGCACTTGCCGAATATTGGAAACAAATTGGTGGAACGATCATGCTCCCCGGTACAAATCGAGCATCCGATCGCTTTGCACGTGCATCTTTTTACATCAATGCAATTCCTAAAAATGATGATAGTAAACAAGCTCAAGCCTCTGTATTTAGTGTCATTCGAAATGCGTCTGTTCCCTATGGACTAAATACTCAAGAAGAACCGAATATCTCTTCAACTCGCTGGCGAACTGTAGCCGATCATAAACAAATGCTTTACTTTTTCGAGTCAGCACTATCACCAAATGTATTTTGGGTTGATTTGAAAAAGATTAATTTTAAAGATGGTAAAACACGTAGACTAGATTTAGGCCCCGATCAAAGCCATATATATGCAGGTGATGCCACTTCTTCTTTTAAAATTGCAAAACCATTTGTATTTTTAAGCCCATCTATGCGTTAATTTATGTCAAAATTTACTACACTTAACATAAATAATATTAAGCATACTCTCTTGGAATTTATATGATGAAGAAATCTCTACTCTTATTGGGTTCATGTCTACTTACAGCGGCTTGTAGCACCACACAGGTTAGTACAACAGCCCCTAAAGAGGTAAAGACAGCGGGTCAGCTAAACTGCTCACCAACTGAACTATGCCCAAGCTTGCTCGTGAAATGGAACGAGAATCAAAAAGATCAGCTTCGTGTAGATGTTCATTTAAGTAGTAGTTATAACTTTTATGATATTAACGAGTTAACATTTGATATTGATGGGAAACGATTTAACTATCAACCTGCTCAATCAACTGAAAAAACGAATGTGAGCCGATTAGTTCCTAAACATTCTACAACGTTCTTTGTTATTCCAAGTAAATTCTTGCAAGAGTTTAAAAGTGCTCAAAATGTAAACGTTTTGATAAAAACGGATAAGGGAACAATCGAACGCAATATGTATAGTCCACAAAAGCAGTCTTCGGTTTATAAAAACTTTATGCAGCTTTATCAAAATTCAAAATAAAGTACAAAAATTAACTCATGCATCTATCCAATTTTTTTTGGATAGATGCATTATTTTTTAATAATAAAAATGTTTTGGCTTCGCATGTAAAAATGCTGGAATCAATCCCGTTAAAGCTGCACGTATATCCGCACGCTCATTAATTAATTGATGAGATCCTTCTTCTAGCATTAATAACGTTTGCAACCTAAATTTGCGACGAATAAATTCAATGTTGTAACGCCAATCAACTGTCTGATCGAGAGCACCTTGTGCAAGCCAGACAGGAATACGACAAGCTGGCCGCTCTTCCATTTCTTGCATCCATTTAGACATTGCCAAAATCCAGTCCATGCCCATCATTCGAGGTTGCAAAGGATCTTTTAAACGAATGAAACGTAAAAATTCAGGATTATGATTATTACGTCTAAAGTGTCTTGGTACTTGGCGCTTAATACGGCGAATAATGCCCAATCCAACTGGGTTATGCCACCATGCTGTTTTTGCAGGACGAATCAAAGGAGAAAGTAACAAGACTCTATCTACAATCGGATCTTGGCGTTTTTCAGCATATTCCAATAAGTGATGCATCCAGATTGCGCCACCCGTACTTTGTCCAATTCCTACCCAAGGTTTTGGTAACTGATCTGCATGTTTTACATATTGATAAACAGCCATCAGAACTTGTTGATAGTGATCAAAATTTTGAATACTTGCTGGTGAGCCATTACTTAAACCATGCCCTGGTAAGTCATAGGTAATGACACTAAAGCCTTGTTCAAGAATTTCACGAATAATGGGCTGATAAATACCACTATGCTCAAGATAGCCATGTAATAAGCAGACAGTACCTTGTACTTTTTCTATTTTAGGCTTGAAAACTTGCACATGTAATCGGAACAAAGGCATTTGAACATAGCCCTGCCAATGATCACAGTCAAGTAAATGCAAACCATACAACTTACGGTAAGCCAGTAAATCTCGAGACGGTTCTTCTAATGTATTTAAATTAAGTGGACTTAAA
The DNA here is from genome assembly GCF_029967875.1 of Acinetobacter sp. V89_4. Taxonomy (NCBI): domain Bacteria; kingdom Pseudomonadati; phylum Pseudomonadota; class Gammaproteobacteria; order Moraxellales; family Moraxellaceae; genus Acinetobacter; species Acinetobacter sp. V89_4. Next base: position 11,201 of record NZ_JASCAI010000003.1, on the reverse strand, counting down.
ACCTGTGGCGTAAGATCACGGTTAGGAACCGGCAAATCTAATTGTTTTAATACGGCAGGATTGAGAAATGGGATATCTGACATTAAGGTACCTCTCGACAATCACTTGAGCCAAACAACATGTCGCGAATTGTCGCAAGTAATTCATAATTTGCACGACGGCTATGATCGTAATTTTGCACACTTGGTTGCCAGCGTGTCAGTGGTGTTGGCATTGGAGCCACAACAGGAATGGTTTCTATACCATTTAAAGCAAATAGTCGGCGAGTACGCGGCATATGGTATTCATCTGTAACCAACATGACCGTCGGTGCTCCACCCTTTTTCTGAAGTAGTAGAGAACTAAATCTTGTATTCTCACAAGTATTCATACTACGTTTTTCTAGTAACTTTGCATCAACACCACGCTCTTTTAACCAAGCTTGCATATAAGGCGCTTCAACACCGCTCAGTACAATAGGAAGCTGATTTTGTTTTTCAACTTCTAAAGTTTTTTCTAGTCTCAAGCGTGTATAGCCATTAACTACAATATCTTTTCCATTTTTATCAAGCGTCAAACCACCACCTAAAACAACAATTGCATAAGGTTGTGATAACTTTTTAGCTGGAGCTGGTAAAGGATTTTTACGAACATACTCGATTTTCTGTTCAGGTTCGCTAACAGCTTTTTGATTTTCTGGCACTACAGGTTTTCTTGCTAAAAACTCGGTATATTGCTCTGTAAGGGCCTTATTTTCTGAACTATTAATAAAGAGTGCTTCATCAATTGGGCTACTTGCTTCATCAGCAGCATCAATTTCTGAATTTTTCACTACTAAAGGAACCGTTACAGAAGCGGCTGCCTCTGAATCTTGTTCCTTTTCTTCTAAAAGAATAATTTGCTGCAAAGCCTTATAGTTTTCTTGAAGATAGGTCAGATCTGTTGTCTTTTTTTCACGTAAAGCTTTTTCAGTCAGCTTTAAATACGCTTGACGAGCAATCCATAGATTTGAACCCGGCTCTAAATTATCATGTTCACTTAATGCAGCTTGTCTCTGACTTTCAGCGGCGACTTGATTCACATCGACCGGTACAAAATAATTAAGTCCAGCTACAATTAATTTTGAATAAAACGGCGAATATAAAAAAACCACGAAACAGCCTAATAGTACAAATAGCACGGTGACTACTTGTACTAAACGTACCATTAAGTGTACTTTTGGCATAAAACTATTCCGTATGATTTTCAATTAAACCTAAACTGTTATAAAGCACAGGCTCTGGTTCTAACATAATATGGAAACGCTGATCAACATCATGTTGTACAGCCTGATAAGTTTTCTTTACATCAGTAAGAGATGCATTGGCATAATTCACCAAAACTAATGCCTGTTTATGAAACATCCCTACCATATCGAGTTGCTTCCCTTTCCAACCCGCCTGATCGATTAACCATCCTGCTGCAATTTTAACGTTTCCACTGGCTTGAGGATAATGTGGAATTGTTGAGAATTGTGTGATTAGACGTTCAAAATCTTGAGGATTAACAATCGGATTTTTAAAGAAACTACCTACATTTGGATATTCTTTTGGATCGGGAAGTTTACTTTGGCGAATATGGATCACTTGATTTTGTAAGTTTTCAGCAGTCTGATTGTCTCCAACTGCTTGCTTCAAATCACCATAGTTAAGTTTTAAATTTGGCTGTTTAAGTAATTTAAAAGTGACATGTGTGATGATGTAACGGTTCGGATCATCTTTAAAAATACTATGGCGGTAAGTGAAATGGCAGTCAGCAGCTAAAATTGACTGAGTTTCTTTCAATTTACGGTCATACACTTGTACAGACTCAATAAACTCACCGACCTCTACTCCATAAGCACCAATGTTTTGTACGGGTGAAGCACCTACTAAGCCTGGAATAAGCGCTAAATTCTGCAAACCAAACCAATTTTGCTGAGTGCTATATAAAACGAAATCATGCCAAACCTGCCCTGCACCCACTTTAACCCGAACGAAATCATGATCATTTGATAAAACTTCAATTCCTTGAATATCAAGATGAATCACTAAGGCATTGATCTGCTGCGGCAACAACATGTTACTACCGCCCGATAACACAAGTACATTTAAATGATGCTGCTTAGCAAAATCCAAAGCTTCTTCAATATCCAGAATATTACCGACTTTTGTGTAATGTGAAGCTGTTGCATCTAAACTTAATGTATTGAATGGCTTAAGCTGTACCTGATTTTGAATTTGCATTGTGTTGAAAAACCTATTCTTAAACATTCAATTGTTTTTTTAAAATATTAATCCACGCCAAACTACTAGACTCGCATTGGTCAAGTACGCGCTCGAAGCCATCAGCACCGCCATAATATGGATCAGGTAAGGCTTGTTGCAGATATTGAGGATCATGCTCACTCATTAAAGCTACTTTTGCTCGAATTTGATGGCTACCAAATTGAAAAATAGCGCTTTGTAGCATGTCATGAATATCATCAAAGTTTTGATGATCCATTGCTAAAATCAAATCAAACTCTAAAAAGTCTTGAGTTGAAAGCTGCCTTGCACGTAAAGATGATAAGTCATAACCTCTTTTTTTAGCGTGCAGCTGACTACGCTGATCAGGTGCTTTATTTGGATGATAATTACTCGTTCCAGCTGAATCGACAATGACATTAAGTTGATGTGCATCACAATAATGTCTGAAAACTACTTCAGCCGTGGGAGAACGGCAAATGTTTCCTAAACAGACGCATAACACCTTATATTGTGTTTCCATTAGAAACTACTTCCAAACATTTGAATTAAATAGAAATAAATATGGAGCATGTAAAACCCTGACAAAACTATCAATGATTGTCAGAATCGAATTGACCATTGTGACGTGTTGCATTTTGTCAAAACTCACATGGCTTGAAAAGGAAAATAATGTTTATCAATAGATTAAAAGTTGATAAATCAGTCGATAAAGTAGCTGACCTTCTAATTTTGAATAAAACAATAAAGCCCTCCGAAGAGAGCTTTTACAACAAAGTAGATACTCACATTATTAATAATTATATGAGCTTTAAATCCTAAAAAAGAATAGCAACTACTTAATGTACAACTTATGATTTTCTAATACAGCTTTAGTAAAAGGCCCAAAACAATCATTTAACGTTACTAATTAACTCAATCATTTCCTTCGTTGGCCTTAAGCTACCTAATTGCCACTGTTCAGGTGGATGTTCATCAATTCGAATCCAGACATGCTCTTGAAAAGCTGGATTTCCCTTTCCTTCTATCTCTACAAATAAATCTGTTATTCGTTTAAAAAGCTCGGCTTTACTATCTTTATCTAGTAAACCCTCTATAGTTTGTATATTTATAAATGGCATAATGCTACCTGAATTAAGTCTAGGTCTAAATTATAGACTCATGTTAATTGGAGCTCCCTAGAATGTCAAATATTATTCCAGATCATAGATTTTCAGTAGATGTATGTGGAATCTTCAAAATTGCTGAGATATTGAACGATAGTTGGACGATCCTATTGTTGAGAGAAGCTTTTTACGGCGTAACGAAATTTAATGATTTTCTAGAAAATACAGGTATATCGAAGCAAATTTTATCTAATCGTCTAAAACACCTCATTCAATTAGAAATATTTGAACTATCAATTTATAAAGAAGTGGGTGTACGAGAGCGTAAAGAATACTTACTCACCAAAAAAGGTAAAAGTCTAAATATTGTTTTGCTTGCTATGCTTGAATCTGGTAGTAATTTTATTGAAGCAGATAAAGATGTTGTGAAAGTTTTTAAGAAGAATTCAGATGATCAACTCAAATTAAAGCTTGTTGATTCATCTAATCAAGTCATAGATCTTAATAATCTGGAACTGAAACTCATTCCTCGCAGAAATAAGGAATAACTTTTTATATTTTATTTATTTTTATGTCGAGATCTAATTAGCAATCTATTATTTACGCCTCCTCAAGAGAAAAGCTTGCTATACAGCAACTTATTTAATTTCTCATGTTTTCATTTCGAATTATTAAATCTTGATGAAATAGTAATAAATGGACCTAGGGCTATTCAATGACAAAGGGTTATGAATGATACATCACTAAAATTATATTTTCTCAACTTAATCAATAAGATAAATAAAACCAATTATCTATGAGCTCTACTTTATCACAAACTTCACAAAACAGGTTAAAGTACCATAATCATCTACATACCATTAAAACACTTTAGATGATCGTAAGGTCTACCAATCAATCTTAAAATTTCTTCAACAATATCTTTAAATTTAGTCATTTCTAACATTCTCTCTTGTTGATACAATTCAAAAAATTTTAAATCACTGCCCCCTATGACAGAAAAATCGCTAATTCCCCGAGTCAATAATTTTGATTTAATTAGGCTAGTAGCAGCTTTACAAGTTGTCTTTATGCATGGTTTTTTTCATTTAAAAATTAACAATGAATTTCTAAAAAATTTTTTTGAAAAATTTATTCAATATTTTCCTGGAGTACCTATCTTTTTTACTGTAAGCGGTTTTTTAATTTTTTGGGCTTTTGATAGAAATCCAAATTTGAATAAATATGTTACCAACAGAATATTAAGGCTTTATCCTGCATTATATATTTGCTTATTAATTACTATTCTTTTGTTATTTTTATTTTCTACTAGAAGCTTAATTAACCAAACTAGTTTTTATATTTGGTTAGCAGCACAAATGAGTTTTTTTCAGTTTTACACACCAGAAATACTACGTTTTTGGGGAGTTGGAACACCAAATGGGAGTCTTTGGACTATCGCCGTAGAGGTACAATTCTACATTTTAGTGCCAATAATTTATTTCCTAATGAAAAGAGTAAAAGGATCTTATGTGCTCTTCTTTTTCTTTTTAACTTCGGTATGTGCAAATATATATTTTTCCAACATTAATATTGGTACGCTCTCAAAATTAAGTGGTGTTAGTATATTACCTTACTTATTTAATTTCTTAGTAGGATCTTTTTTCTACTTTTATTGGAATAAATTAAAAATAATAATTGAAAACAAATTTTTAGTATGGATAAGTGCTTATATTATTTACTTTAATATTTTTGGAAATTTTTTAGGCTATCAAATAAACTCATATCATATTATTAATGTTTTCAACTTTATATCAGTAATTTTTCTTAGTATTACCACTTTATCATTTGCATTCTCATTTAACTCTTTAAGTGAAAGATTATTAAAGAGGCAAGACATATCGTATGGAATTTATATTTATCATATGTTAGTAGTCAATACTCTTGTAACTTTAGGATTACAAGGAAATTTATTTTCATTTATTAGCGTATTTACTATTACGATTCTACTTAGTTTATTAAGTTGGAATTTCATAGAGAAAAAAGCTCTAAGCTTGAAATCAAAAAAGTAAAACATATTCCCCAATAGGTTCAGTTCACTTAATGGGGAATAATATTTTTTTCACTGGTCCAGATGAAAAATTTATATTACTCCAAGAATAGAACAGTATTTATTTAAAAAGTTTATCAGTCATAGTTCTATCAATTTTGCTACGATGCCCATTCTCAAAATATCGATCGACATGACATAGTTTTGTCTTGGTATCACAGAACACACCATTTGAGAGTGTAAATGCTGATGTATCAAAATCGCCTTGAGAGAATGCTCTGTTGGCTTTGTGAGTTCCCAAGTATTTGGCTGTAAGTTTTTTAGATACACCCTTCTTGTCAGCACAAATATATTTATCACAAATTACACCCTTTTTTGGTGAATAGACGCTAGAGCTATTTTTAGCCATTACTCCAGAGCTCAGCATGAAGCAAGTGCATCCAATAACACGAAGTAAAGTTTTAGAAATTTTCACTTTTTGAACCGAATAAAATTATAAATTGTTAAGACATTATATGAATTAGCAGCCTTCAGGAAAATCTACAGAACCCTATAAATAACAAAAAGCCCACCTTTCGATGATCTTTTAAATTACTTGCATGATCTCCGTCTATCATCTGAATCTGACCACATGAAAATAGTGCTTATCTCATATAACACTCAACATAATCGCCTCAGAACTACTTTATTTTAAGGTGTCTTATGCTAAGTTATTTGAAGATTGAATCTTATAGAACCGTTCAACAATAATTTTCAAAAATAAGGAAATAATGTATATGAGCCATTTTCAATTTCAAACCGTTCGAAATATCATCTCTGGCTTAGGCTCTATACAAGAATTACAGAATGTTTTGTCTTCAAAAGCTTACCGTAAGTTATTGCTAGTCACAGATGCAGGCATGATCAAAAATCAACTACACCGGCCCATTCTTCAAATTTTAGATACCCTCAATATTGAATATGTCATTTATGCAGATGTTCAGGCTGACCCACCAGAACAAGTTATTTTAGATGCAGCCAATTATGCAAAACAGCAAAATGTAGATGCCATTATTGGTTTTGGTGGTGGCAGTTCTTTAGATGTTGCAAAAGTAATTGCTTTACTCGCCCACCCCAACCAAACTCAAAGTTTGCAAGACATGTATGGCGTAAACCAAATAACAACAGCTCGCCTACCACTTATTTTGATTCCAACGACAGCTGGTACAGGTTCAGAAGTAACGCCTATTTCAATTGTGACTACTGGCGAGACAACAAAAATGGGGATTGTCTCTCCAGTACTATATGCCGATACAGCAATTCTTGATGCTACTTTTACTCAAAACCTTCCAACACATATTACCGCTGCAACAGGTATCGATGCGATGGTGCATGCTATTGAGGCATATACCTCTAAACACAAGAAGAATATATACACCGATATTTTAGCTAAGAATGCTTTGAAGCTACTAAACCATAACTTACCGAAAGTTCTTAAAGATGGTAATGATTTAGAAGCACGTCAGAACATGCTGTTCGGCTCAATGCTCGCAGGTCAAGCGTTTGCAAACTCACCTGTTGCCGCTGTACATGCTTTAGCTTACCCACTGGGCGGTCATTTTCATTTGTCACATGGACATACCAATGCCTTAGTGTTAGTTGAAGTATTAAAATTTAATGCGCCCAATGCAAAAAAATACTATGCAGAGCTTATGCAATGGCTCGATCCATATAGCAATGGGAGCACTGATGGCTTGTGTGATCTGTTTATTGACCATATGCAGAACCACTTGGACCGTAGTGGTTTAACTTTAAAACTTAGAGATTTGGGTATTGATGAGTCGAGCTTACCTCGGCTTGCACAAGATGCCATGTTACAAACTCGCTTGCTACAAAATAACCCACGTGACATGACAGAAGCCGCTGCTTTAGCAATTTATCAGGCGATTCATTAATGACTAAACCCGTTTTAAAAAACCGAGATCAATTTAAGTTCTTTTTAGATATTCAAACGCGTTGGGCAGATAATGACATCTATGGTCATGTGAATAATGTGACTTACTATAGCTACTTCGATACAGCAGCCAATGCATTGCTCATTCAGAAAACAGGTTTTGATATTCATGAAGCAAAGTCAATTGGGTTAGTGGTTGATTCAGCTTGTAGCTTTTTACAAGAGTTATCATTTCCAGAAATTATTCAGGTAGGTGTGGCGATTGGTAAAATTGGTACGACTTCACTACGTTATGAATTGGCAATCTTTAAACAAGGTCAAGATCAAGCCTCAGCTCAAGGGCATTTTGTGCATGTGTTTGTTGATCGCGAAACGCGTAAGACTGTTCCAATTTCTGAGTCAGTTCGTGAAGCTTTAAAAAGTTATTTATTATAAAAAATGGGGCAAAAGAAAATGATCTGTTCTTTTTGCCCACCTAAACTTACATCATTGCAGGATCACTAAAAGAATCTTCACCCGTTTCAACTCGGCCCGCAAAACGTCGGTAATAGTACGGATCACTCTGACTCGTGATTTCAAAATCATACCAATGTCCCACGTCAGCCAAAGTCCAGTGTTGCTTAACAACCTGCCCCGCTTTTACGGTAAATTGTAACGGCGCATCTTGTCGATATGCACAAGGTTTTACCGTCAAAAGTGCGTCCTTGGTTCCTTCATTCATGAGTTCTACGTAAACATCACCGTTAGCAATGTCATAGCACACTCGAATTTCAGGTTTAACGCCACTATCAACAATACGTTGAGTATCGCCTTTAAAATGACGATGGTAGCCATTTGGGCCAAGTACCCATAAGTCGTAACGGCCCAAGTTATCTTTTAAAGCATCCCATTCGTCATCTAGAGTTTTATTCGGCTCGACAATATAACGCTTTGGAATAAGGTCTAGATTAAGTTTGTCATACACATGGAAAACCGCCGCTTGATGACCTGTATTAGAGAAAATCAATTGCACTTTACCATCGGCTTTACAGCGCGCGCTGGTGTGCAGTTCGTAAGGTAGCGCACGCGACAGACGTATGCCACTCTGTTGAATCGGGAACTTAATATCCGTTGGTACAGGAACAGCTGGTAAAGCTTCTTGATTTTTTCTTAGCTCATCGGCCTGCAAACGTGTTTGTTTACCATTCAGCTGCGGTAAAACATCTGCATTTGGTGTTTTAAAGTTAAATGCACTGGTTAAATCACCACACACTGCACGGCGGTATGGACTGATATTCGGCTCTTTTACACCGAAACGTTTTTCTAAAAACATAAGCATAGAAGTATGGTCAAACACTTGCGAGTTCACCCAGCCACCACGGCTCCATGGGGAAATCACATATAACGGAACACGAGGGCCCGGACCATAAACGCGTCCATCAGGTGTAGGCTGAGAATGGCTTCCTTCAGGCGCAGCATGATCAAAATACTCATCCTGCATATCGGCACTGCTTAATGTCGATTTGCCTGCGTACTGGCCATTTTTGAGACGAGATGGCGCTGATGGTGACGGTACGTGGTCAAAGTAACCATCATTTTCATCGAAATTGATAATGAGTGCTGTTTTACTCCAAACCTCTGGCACAGCTGTTAAAGCATCAATAATTTCTTGAATAAACCAAGCGCCTTGGACAGGGCTTGAAGGGTCTGGATGTTCACAATAAATCGATGGCGCATTAATCCAAGACACTTGAGGTAACTTACCTTCACGAATGTCGCGTTTAAAAGCATCGAGATATTCTTCAGGTTTATTGCCCGGCAATGTATTTGCAATGCCTTTATAGAGTGGATTTTTGGCATTATCGGTCGCAGCATCATAGGCTTTGTATGGTAGTTTTTGTCCTGTATCAGCGTACGGTTTGTTTGGTTCACCACCGCTTGCAACAGGATAACCAGATGCAATATTAGCTTTTCTGAACGTACGAAATGCCCCAAGCATGTTATCGCCCCATTCATCTGGCATATTTTGATAACAAATCCAGTTTACCCCTGCTTCTTCTAAACGCTCAGCATAAGTCTTCCACGTGTAACCGCGATCTGCCGTAGCAGGGTTACCATCAATCCAGTCCCACTCATTGTTTACAAATGAACGCTTGGTCGGTGTCGCCCCATTTGTACCCGTTAAATGAAAAGAGCGGTTTGCATCTGTTCCGGTGTGCATAGAGCAATGGTAGGCATCACAAATCGTAAAGGCGTTCGCAAGTGCAAACTGATATGGAATTTCTTTTTCTTTAAAATAACCCATGGATATATCAGTTTTATGGGCTGGCCAATTCGCCATACGCCCATTGTCCCAAGCCAGCTGACTGTCATTCCACGTATGTGGCGTACCATCTGCACGCTGCGCATTATTGGCTGTACCATCTAAGTGAAAAGGCGTTAAAACTTGCCCATTACTTCTAAGCTGCTCCCAGACACGGCGACCACTTGGTAGAGGAATTGTAAAACGGTCAGCAAAACCTCGAACACCTTTTAACGTTCCAAAGTAATGATCAAAAGATCGGTTTTCCTGCATTAAAATAATAACGTGTTCGACATCCTGAATGGTGCCAGTTTTATTGTTTGCAGGAATTGCTAAAGCTTTTTGAATACTAGATGGGAAAGCTGCCAATGCCGCAGCACCAAAACCCATATTTAAAGAATAGTTTAAAAATTTACGACGTGTAATCATGATCAGGTTCTTTTTATTATTTAAGTTTATGGAGCACAGCGCATTACAGGCTTTTTACCTGTTTCTGGTGTATTTGAATTATCATTTGCTGAGTCGTTACAACCACTCAGCAGAATCGCGCCGATTAATAAAAAATATGAATATTTGAAACAATTTATTCCAGTGCATTGCCTTTTCATTGCTATGTTCAATCCATTTAAAATCTAAAATGGCTAACATAGAAAAGTACAATGACAGTGACATGACCCAAATATTTCAATCCAGTGAAAAATATGAAAATTCTATTATTTTCATATTCTGCACCAGATCAAAACTCAGTTAAATTTAAGGCTTTAATTGAATATTTTGTAGTTCGCCATCAAAAGTTTCTATCAAACTCTTAATGACTGGCTGTTGCTGTAATAGCTCAGCGGCTCTGTGAAAGGCTTTTTCTTTACGCGCACTTTGAATGGTATATGGTGTAGATGTATTCAAAGCACCATATTCAACTGTAAATTGAGTATTCGGCCATTGCTCATTTAATGCATCAATAAGGCCTTGCTGCAATTGGGTCAGCATATTTTCATATTCTTGAGGAATATGGAAAATAGTATTGCCGCCAATTTCACCGGTCATTACACCATGTTGCGCAAGTTCTTGGACGGCTGGTGAAAGCTGGCTGTTTCTAAACCAGTATTCCCATTTTTCAAGTGTCCACTCACCTTCTAAAGCTTGAGGAGCCAGCTTCAAGATATCTTGAGGCATCAACTGACCGTTATCAGTTGCACTAGGCTCTTTTACAACGGCAACTGTTTCTGTTTGAATCATTACTTCGGCTTGTACAAATGACTGTTGTTCAATAACAGGTTCAGAAGACAAATCAGGAGTTATAGGCGCATCTTGATCAAGGGAAAATTCAGGGCTAGATGTCTCAAACAAACCTTGAGGCTCAGCAGAAAAAGCTGGTTCTGGTTCAATTTGTTTTGCTTGGGTTTCTGCCTGAACTTGTACTAACTTTTGTTCTGGTACCGGAATGAAATCTTCTTCCAGAACACTAACAGTCTCTTGAACAACTGCTGACTCAAGCCCAATCAGCTCATGATGATTTGGGTCAAATACCATTAAATCCTGATTAGACTGAGGTTCAGGTTCAGGTTCAGGTTCAGGTTCAGGTTCAGGTTCAGGTTCAGGTTCAGGTTCA
>NZ_JASCAI010000002.1:0-42605 GCF_029967875.1 Acinetobacter sp. V89_4 | reverse complement strand
ACTGTTTTTCAACAAGTTCTTATCTGCATCACCGCCGATGGATGTGCATTATAGAGGATTAACATCCCTTTGCAAGCGAAAATTAGAAACTTATGACTTGAGCGTTCACTTTTAAATCAAAAACCAATATAACATATTGTTTTATATAAATAATTATTTTAATTATTTATTTTTGACCTAAATATGCCAAGATCATACTCGACAATTCTCGCTTAAGTTGTTGTTCTGATATAAGAAAATTGTTCTGACTCACATATCGCATCATCGTAAAAAGCGTACTATTAATAATTACAAAGGATTTATGCTTCACCTGTTCGAAGTCCCACTGATGAGAATTTCTACTAAATGTATATAGCCCGACTTCAAAAAAATGCTTTTCTAAAATCTGAGCAGCTTGCGAATGGCTATAGTTATGCCAATGTTTCAGTACTTCTATAAAAAATCCATGATCGGCTTTTAATGCATTAAACCCTAGTTCTATCGCCAAGGGGATGAGCAGGTCTAAAGGAATATTTCCTTGCTGCATAACCAACTCTTTAAGTTGATGTCCTAATAGTTCGCTTTTACGGCGTAATAGTTCTTCTATGATTTGATCTTTATTATCAAAGTATTGGTAAATCGAACCTACACTTACTCCAGATTTCTCTGCAATTTTAGGAGTCGTAGTATGTAGTAAGCCATATTGGGCAATACAGTGCTGTGTCGCCTCTAAAATATGGTCAACAATAATTTTTGAACGCTGTTGCTGTGGAGCTTTTCTCATCGGTTGTTTATTCGTTAAATGCGAATTGAATGCGAATAATTATTCATATTAGCCTATTTATTATTCAGTTCAATAAGTAAGTAACGATATGCAAACGATTAGCCCAACTCGACTTGCTTCATTTAATGACATGCAAGACAGTAATTTCTTTACTCAGTTTTTAAATATCTGTTGCGAAAAACCAGCTCAACCAAACTATACAGAATATGTGTCTTTACAACGTGCTCTTTGTGAAGGGGACATTGAAATGGATAAGGTGATTGATTGGGTTATGCAAAACCCCAAAGATCATCGCATGATTTTTGAAAAGATATTATTTCAAGGCTGCAATGACCTCTCTGAGCCGAAACCTACTGAGTTAGAAAATTTCTTTAATTACATTGAACAAAAGCCCGAATGGTTAGACCAGCGCCAAATTGATGAGGCTGTTAAATTTACTCATCGTTTAGGAGTAAATAATGGTTTTATCCTTAGAGATTTATCTTTAATGGCAGGATACTTATATCCGGGATTTAATCAGCCTCTAATTTTAACGGGCGCATTAAAGAAACAGGCGGGTACTCGTTTAGCAGAAACTACAAAATGGTGGGTTGATATTACTGAACCTCAAGGACTTTCTCGTTTAAGCTCAGGTTTCACCTCAACGATTTATGTTCGCTTTATTCACGCACTTGTTCGCCGACAATTAAAAAAGTCTGATCGTTGGGATAGTGAAGTTTGGGGAATTCCTCTTAATCAATTTGATTTAGCAATGACTAATTTGGCCTTTAGCAGTGTAGTTTTACTCGGTATTAGAGCTTTAGGTGTATGGCCAACAAAAGAAGAAGCTAAGAGTTTTTTACATTTTTGGCGTTATGTCGGCTGGTTAATGGGTATTGATGAAAAGTGGCTTATTCAATCTGAAACTGAAGGCTGGCGATTACTTTACTTGATGCAGTTTGCACACCCTCGTTCCGATCACAGCAGTATTGAATTAGGATCAAGCTTATCTAAAGAGCCTTTTGAGAGACAATATCTGCATTTGCGTTCTTTACAGCAGAAACTTGCTTATCGGCAACATTTAGAACTTACCCAATTTTTTATTGGTAAGAAAAGAATGAAACTACTCGGGTTGCCACAGCAGTCTGCTTCATGGTTTGCTTATTATCTGATTTTGCGTAATTCAGTACTTTATAACGGCGCAAAATTTTCACCAAAAGTTGAAAGGTTTTTAACTCAATCGGGTCGTAATTTACAAAAACTTGGCTTAACGCTTTATCAGAATCAAGGTAAGGCAAAAACCTTAGCAAGTATGCATCAATAATTTTTAAAACCTAAAAATAAAAAAGGAAGTCTGTTAACCAGACTTCCTTTTTCAAATATTAAGATGCTTATTGAGATGATGAACTATGCATTTCAGCGTGATTCATTTGCTCAGGTGTTTCCACCATTTGCTTATTTTTTTGACTTGGCATGTAGTCAGGCTCATTGTTGATCGCCAAGTAAAAAATGATCATAAACAATAAGCTCAAGATACAAGCCACAATAAGTGACTTCCATCCCCACCACGATTGTTCAGGCGATAATTTATTTGTCATTTCATTTCTCTCATTCAATTAATATTTTCAGTTCATTTCATTCGCTATAGGTTATTAAAACTTCATACTCATACGAACCCAGTAATTTCTTCCGATATTGTTGAATTGCTCTTCACTCGCAAATCCAAAACCTGCACTACCCGCTTTGTTTAAGTGTTCGGTATAGGTTTTATCTAGTACGTTATCGATACCAACAGAGACATCAATATCTTTACGAAGGTTGTAACTTCCGTTTAAAGAAAGAGTTGAAAAACCTTTACTTGGTTTGAGGTCATACCCCACGATGTTACCTTGATGTAGACTCACGCGGTTTTGCTCAGCAACAGCACGCCACAACAGACCTAAGTTATATTTGTCAGCCACATAGCGAATATTTAAGCGACCTTCTAAAGGGGAAATTTGAGGTAGCGGTTTGTCATCTGTGGTGTTTTTACCCCACGCATACATAGCACTCAAATCTGCCTGAATATGGTCGGTAAATTGATATCCAATACCCGCTTCCGCGCCTGCGATGGTTGCATCGACATTTTTGGCACCCGCAGTAATATCATGACTCATGTCATGCCCATCCATTCCCATACTTGGATGATGGTGGTAACTCATTAAAATGTAGTCATCTACTAAGCCTGCATAAGCAGAAGCCCATGTATTTAAAGCACCATGTTGCTGCTGGAAGCCCATATCCAACTGTAATGTTTTCTCAGGATTCACACCGTTAAAAGTATTGGTTGAGCCAGCATTACCGTGTTTAGGCGAGAAAAGCTCCCAATAATCAGGCATACGCTCTACATAACCTAAACCGATATAGCTTTTTAGGTCATGCTCAGGATGTTGATTTTCCCAGCGTACAAATGCACTTGGTAAAGTCTTTTCAAGTTTGGTGTTAAAACCTTGTGCTTGAGAATCGGCACGTTCATCTTCAACTGTGACTCGATCTAAACGCACACCTGTGACCAGTTTATTGAGATCGTTCCATTGATAACCAAGTTCACCAAAAACACCGTATGATTGAAAACGCATATCTTGACGATATGGAACATTCATGGAAGGCATATTTGGCGATGACATGCTACCGCCATGTTTATTGAATTGAGAATCTACACCTGTAATCAAACTCCACTTATTCCATTCAGAAGTCATGGCCAAACGTGAGTTTAATGTACGGCGCGTTACCTGCATTGCCATCGCGTTCGGCATCAGCATGGTCATACCACCATGATTCATTTCAACTAATGGCGGAGTACGTAAGCTAAAGTTATCCATAATATGGTCGTTATAGCTGTAGTTCACCTGTCCTTCAATTTTCTTAATGACGTCAGTGATATTTTTCTTTTCAAAGCGTAGCCCTAAGCTTTCACGCGCAAACTGAGAACCATCCATTGAACGTCCAGCATAAAGCGACTCACCATCAGATTTTCCGCCTGTGAGTTCAATCCATGTGTTTTCATCTGGAGTAAAGCCAAGTGCTACATCAGCATTCCACTTTTTCCATCCTGAAGGCACGGTATTGCCGTCACCATCTTGATAACTATTAGACTCTGAACGGTTGGCATTTAAACGGATATATTTCTTCTCATCACCAATTGCCGCTTCAACATTATGGTCAATACGTCCATAGGAACCTAATAAGACACTCGCTTGCCCACGATAAGGTTTTTCAGAGGTGAGTTTCTCAGGTTGACGTTCAAAAAGCACTGTTGCAGCAGAACCTGTATTGGCATATTGAACCGTTTGTGGACCTTTAATGACAGAAATACGATCATAACTTTCTGGAGAGATATAAGAAGTTGGAGCATCCATACGGTTTGGACATGCACCTAGGTTTTCTGTTCCATCTGTCAAAATTTTGATACGTGAACCAAACATGCCTCGGAAGGTCACATCACCATTTGTTCCACCGCTTTGTATTGAGTTAAAACCCATAATACTTTGTAGATAATCTGCCCCATCTGTAGCAGGTACTGGCTGAATGGGCTGTTTCGGGTCGGCATGTACAATCAGACCATTTGCATCATTGCCTTGCTGTGCTGTAACAACAATAGGTGCTAATGAGTGAAGTGTTTTGGTATCAACATCATTTCTTTCTGAATCAGCAAAAACTAGACCCGAATGAGAGACAGCAAGCATCGCAACCCATAGAGGCTGTAATAAGAATTTAGAATGTGGCATTTTTATACGCTCTAAAACATAAATAAAGTGATATTGAAGTCAGTTAAGACCCCAACAAAAAATTGCTTTTATTTATGCAAATAGAGGCGGTGCGCGCCCTTGCGGGAGTAGGAAAAGTCGCTGTAGCGCAAAGTAAACATGTCGAAATGCTTGTTGATAGGCAACTAAGCGGACTTGTATGCGGACTAAAACTTCTTTTACACCAAATTCAGGTGGTAAAACCAGATTGGCATAGACGGTACAATATTGACACTGGTGATTTGCATCATGATGATCATGTTGCCCAGAAGCTTGTGCCTGTTCAATATGATGTTCATGATGTGAATGCATGGTATGTGACATGGTTTCCATCTGTGCTTTGGGTTTAAGCAAAGCACGAGTAATAGTTTCACAGACCGGAGCAATTTGATATTGCTTCGGTAATAGCGGCTGTAGAAATACCGCAACCTGTAAAAATACTGCTGCACATGCAAGCAGTAAACCACTACGAAAAACCAAAAATCACATCCACACTATATTAATGTTTCAAGAATAGAAATTTTTAACGTTTTACTGCAACTTTTTCACGCTCACGTTGACGAACAACTTTTTCGACTTTTTCTCGAGCACGCTGACGTTTAAGTGGCGACAAATAATCCACAAATAATTTGCCATTTAAGTGATCCATTTCATGTTGGATACAAACAGCGAGAAGTCCATCAGCTTCTATCTCAAATGCTTGACCTTCAAGGTTAATTGCCTCAATTTTCACACGTGACGGGCGCTCAACTTTGTCGTATATTTGTGGCACCGATAGGCAGCCTTCTTCGTACTGCTGCTTATCTTCTGTCAGTGGAGTGATTTTGGGGTTAATAAAAACCAAGGGTTCATCTTTAGCTTCAGATAAATCTATAACGATTAACTGAATATGACGATCTACTTGTGAAGCTGCTAAACCAATACCGGGTGCGGCATACATGGTTTCAAGCATATCTGCTGCAAGTTGACGAATTTCATCAGTAACTTCTTCAACAGGCTTAGCAATGGTACGAAGACGGGGATCAGGAAAACTTAAAATAGGTAATAAGGCCATACTGACGTCCTCACTTATGCCATTGATTGAAAAACCAAATGAAGGAAATACTTCATCGAAAAATTGTGTGTTAGCCGCCTATTATAACGCATCTGCACGCATAATTTTTAGGAATTATCATAATGAAAAAGGTTTTTAACGGCATGGTTGAATTTCATGCTTTGGGGATAAAAAAGCATTTACTTGCTTTCGCACTTTTTACAGGGGTTGCAATGGGTACAGTAGCAGAGGTTCATGCTGCTAGTCCAAACCATAATCCACCCTCTCTAAAAAGTAATGCACCACATGTCTACGTTGTAAAACGCGGAGATACGCTGTGGGATATTTCCGGTCATTTCCTAAGTAAACCTTGGCGCTGGCCAGAAATCTGGGCAAATAATCAACATGTCAAAAATCCACACTGGATTTATCCTGGTGACCGATTGTTGTTATGCAGTTTAGCGGGTCGACCATTGATCGGTAAAGATGAGGGAGATGGTTGCGTTGGCATTATTCGTCGCTACACAGGCCAAATGACAAACTTGCAACCTCAAGTTCGTGTGGAATCGCTTAACGACAATGTGCCTGTTATTCCACTTGAACATATCAAACAGTGGTTAGAACACAGCACAATTTTGCCAGCCGACGCAATTGAACACACTCCTTATATTGTGGGAACTGCTGATCAACGCGTGCTTGCCGCAAGAGGCCAAACCATTTATGCACGCGGACAAGGTTTAGTTAATGGTCAACGTTATGCAGTCTACCGTGAAGGTGAACCTTATTATTTCACAGACAGTAAAGGTAAAAAGCATAGTCTAGGTATTGAACTGCAACAAGTTGCCTCAGGGATTGCGATCTCTTCTGAAAAAGACATAACAACGCTTGAGTTAACGGATAGCTATAATTCCGAAGTGCGTCGTGGTGATCGGGTTATGCCGGAAGAAGAAGCAACATTACCTACTTTGTTTTATCCAGTAGATGCCACTCAAGTTACAGATGCTGGCAAGATCATTCGTGTAATGGGTTCAATTGGCAGCGCTGCAAAAAATAGTGTGGTGACTTTGGACCGAGGTACAGCACAAGGGATTCAAGTAGGGCAAGTTTTTGATATTACTCAAAAGGGTGAGACTATTCGAGACCCTAAAACCAAAGAACCAATACAGTTACCAGGACAACAGATTGGTAGTCTGATGGTTTTCAGAACCTTTGATCAGCTTAGCTATGCCTACGTATTAGAAAGTGACCTACCTATTAAAGTTGGTTCAAGTATTCAGCCACCTCGTTTTGATGATTAACGCTGGATATACCCTTTACAATGCTTACTCAACTTTCTTCACACCATTACCACACGCTTAAAGTGTGGTATTTGGTGCAACACTCATTAGTTAGCTTCAAAAAAATTGTCAACTGTTTTGGGAGCTGTGAAAAGGCGGTCCAACCTGCTGGGTTATCTCAATGGCGCAATCTCGGGTTACATGCTAATCATTTAAAACGCATAGATGAATTTCAAACTGCTCAGGGTCAAGCTCAGTTTGAAAAACTGATTGAGCAGATTCAGCAATATACCGACTTTATTTTAACGTCAGAAGACTCTGGCTATCCTACGCAATTACTACCTTATACAGACCATCCACCCATCATATTTGGAAAAGGCCAAGCTCAAGCTTTGTTACAACCACAAATTGCGATTGTAGGTAGTCGAAAACCAAGCCCGCATGGTCGTCAGGTTGCTTATGATTTTGCCTATTACTTAAGTGAAAAAGGATTTTATATAAGTAGTGGTTTGGCATATGGGATTGACGAAGCTGCTCACCAAGGAGCTTCAGCACATCAACGTACGATTGCTGTGACAGGAACAGGTTTAGACAGTACCTACCCTGCTCAAAATAAAAAACTTGCAGAACATATCTTAGCTCAAAACGGCGCCATCATTACTGAGTTTTTGCCCGGTACGCCCCCATTACAGCAACATTTTCCTCGTAGGAACCGAATTGTCAGTGGCCTGAGTTTAGGTGTTTTAGTGGTAGAAGCGACTTTAAAAAGTGGTTCTCTCATTACTGCGAACAAAGCTGCTGAGCAAGGTAAAACCGTATTTGCCATTCCTGGCCATATTTACAGTGAGTTTCATCAGGGCTGCCATCAACTTATTCGTGAAGGAGCCATTTTAGTCGATCATCCTGAGCAGATTATTGAAGATCTTGCTTTACCTACTCAATGGCAAAGTCAGCAACAGAACTCAACTGAAGAGGTCGTGGTTTCTTGTGCCCCAGAAATTCCTGAACATTTGATTAACCTTTATCAGTCTTTAGACTGGGTCGGACAAAATATTGACCAGCTTGTCATACACCACTCACAACCTGTGGCAGAACTCACCTCTTCACTCATGGAACTAGAACTACTTGGTTTATGTATGCAACAATCAGGGCTGTATTTACGTTGTCGCTCTTAGTGCTGGAGCGTAATAGCAATTCTGTTTGATTGAAAGGAAGAGTATTACCATGATTACCACCTCAGTTACCGAAGCAGCCGAATGTTTACAACAAGGTCAAGTTTTGGCATATCCAACTGAGGCAGTTTGGGGGTTAGGTTGCGACCCTTTTAACGAACAAGCTTTTCAAAAGATTCTTGAGTTAAAGCAAAGGCCTATTGAAAAGGGAGTGATTTTATTAGCAGGTCATATTAGCCAAGTTGAGCACCTACTAACTTCTCTACCTCAAACAACCCAACAAGAAATTATTGATTGTTGGACGAATCATCAACCTTCAGAAAGAGCCACAACTTGGCTATTACCTGCTGGCGAACATATTCCTTCTTGGATTAAAGGTGAACATCCACTTGTTGCTGTTCGAGTCACCACACATCCTTTGTGTGTGGCATTATGCAATGCTTTTCATGGTTTTATTGTTTCGACGAGTGCCAACCCAAGTGGGCAAGAACCTGCTCATTCACTACAAGATGCCTGCCAATACTTTGGTTCACAATTAAACTATCTCAATGGTGATTTAGGCCAAAGTCAGCAGCCAAGTAGAATTATTAATGCTCTCACTGGAGAGATTATTCGCGCCTAATTTCAGACAAAAAAAAGCTCAGTTATATAGGGATAACTGAGCATAAAAAAGGATGGGTATATACCGCATCCAGAGGGTTTGAATATCTCTGCAACGAAAGATAATTTGTAAAAAAAGCACGTCTTTCGTAGTGGTCGCTATTATGTAGTAAGAGATCAAATGAGAGAAATATATTATTTCTCTAAAAAAAGCATGAAAAGTGTAGGGAATTTACGAATTTTCGCTTATAAATTAAAATTATATTAATATTTTTACTCGGCTTTTTTAATATTTATATTTCAATCTATTCTTATAAACTATTTATAAATCATATAGAAAAACTTTAACTAAGAAAAAAATGGCATATTTTCATCAGTTTTTTTCAAAATATGCCATAGTTTTTTTAACGACTTTAGTTTTGCTCTTGCATTAAGCTGTTCTTTTTAGGACTGACTTTTTTCTGAGCCATAATGATACCAATTAAGATAACAATCCCACCTATTGTGTGATAGATGGTCCATTGCTCAGACAACCAAATGCTTGCAATAATTGCTGTAAAAACAGGAACCAAATTCATAAAAATACTTGTTCTATTGGGACCCAATTGTTGAACAGCCAACATCCAAACTAACGGTGCAATGAGTGAAGCGAATACACCAGCATAAATAGCACTTGGCGCGTTTTGTACATTTAAAGCATCTAGTCCAAACCAAAAAATTAAAGGAAGATGAAATATTACAGAAAATCCGATCTGAACATATAAGCTTGTCATGATTGGAAGTGGAAGCTGCCATTTTTTAAGGAAAACCCCATAAAATGCATAGAAGAATACGGCAATAATCATCAATGCATCACCAAGGTGTCCGCCACCACTTAAAAGCTTATTAATATTTCCTTGGGACATAACATATAGCAAACCTGCGAAGGATAAAATGCTGCCAAAAACTGCAAATCGATTAGGCACATCTTTTAAAATCGCAAGCGAAACAAAGATCGTAAAGATAGGAATAAATGCATTCACAATTCCCATATTGGTTGCACTGGTATAATGGGCAGCTGTATAAGCAAGTCCTTGATAAAGCACCATCCCAAATGCACTTAACACAGCCAACTTAGGTAAATATGGTATTACTAGTCGTCTTTGTCTCCACACAGGCATAAACATAAATGGAGTCAAAATAATAAAAGCGATTAACCACCGATAGAAGCTGATACTTACCGGAGAAATATAATCCGAGACATAGCGGGTGACTACAATGTTTAAAGACCAAATCAGTACTGCCAAAATGGGAAAAATAAATGCCCATTTGTGATATTTCATGACCTGACTCATAGTAATACACCATCTACAAAAGAGATTTTATTTTGAAGAATGTCTTAATAAATTGAAATATCGTATTTCCGACATTGATATTGAACTTAGGACATCATCTTTTTCTAAAATCTAAAATAATGTCCAAGCTTTCACCGCATGACCTA
This sequence comes from Acinetobacter sp. V89_4, assembly GCF_029967875.1. Classification (NCBI taxonomy): domain Bacteria; kingdom Pseudomonadati; phylum Pseudomonadota; class Gammaproteobacteria; order Moraxellales; family Moraxellaceae; genus Acinetobacter; species Acinetobacter sp. V89_4. The sequence continues at coordinate 32,516 of NZ_JASCAI010000002.1, read as the reverse complement.
CCACTTTATGTAATTGCTCGCTACTCGCACCATCTCTCGCTTGAATAGTCAGCCCTTGAATGACAGTGGTATAAAAATCAGTCATTTCCTGTAAAGGCGCATGAGAAGATAAATCCCCTTGCTCCACACCTTGCTGAAGACGTTTTAATAATTTTTCTTTTGTCTTTATGCGCTTATCTAATAGATTTTGCTGTACATCTTGAGTTGCATCAGAGCAATTCATAGCAGCAACAACCACCATACAACCAGCTGGCTTATTCGGCTGAACCAGTCTTTTAACAATGTCATAAAGATATAACTCAACAGCAATTTTTGCAGTTTTTGCTTCTACAAATATAGTGTCAATCGGACATCCTTCATGAGCTAAATAGTAATCAACACATCTGTAAAACAGCCCTTCTTTGTCGCCGAAGGCACTATATAAGCTCGGTGCTGTAATTTCCAAAGCTTGTGTTAAATCACTAATAGACGTTGCTTCATAACCATGCTCCCAAAACAGCAACATTGCTTTTTGCAAAACCTGTTGTTCATCAAAGCATTTAGGACGTCCACGCTTTTTTTTAAGCGCGTCTTCTGTAGCAGCTAAATTCGTTTCATGCCTATTTGTCATAAAGATCACATCTATTTTTATAACAATCGTTATTAAATTAATTGACGTTCGATTTTTTATCAACTATTTTATTTTCATAATGATCGTTAGTTAATTAATAAATTGCCTTTCTTCACTCTAAATTTAGCCAAGTAAGGATTTCCTATGGACCAATCTTCTATTTCTAAAGCGCGACCCACGACCTCCCCTCAAGGGAGCTGGTTTGCCATTTTGGCCGTTGCGATTGCAGCGTTTGCATTAGTAACAAGTGAATTTTTACCTGTTGGTGTTTTAAATAGTGTTGCAACAGATTTAAATATTTCAGTAGGTACAGCCGGTCTTATTATTACTGTACCCGGCATTATGGCAGCAATTGCCGCCCCTCTATTACCTGTATCTGTGAAACAACTTGATCGGCGTTATGTGCTTATCTTGCTGACAGCCATTATGGTCATTGCCAATACCATTACTGCCTTTGCAGAAAATTTCCATGTTTTATTGCTCAGTCGCTTAATTTTAGGAATTTCGATTGGGGGGTTCTGGGCGACAGCAATTGCTTTAAGTGGGAAATTAGCTCCCTCGCATCTTCCTATTGCGAAAGCAACGGCTGTAGTAATGGCTGGTGTAACTTTTGCGACAGTTTTAGGTGTTCCGATTGGAACATGGTTAAGTGAGTTTTATGGTTGGCGCAGCGCTTTTGGAATTACCGCAGGAATTGGTTTAATTGTTTTAATCTTACAATTAATCTTCTTACCTAAACTTGTTCCAGACTCCGCAATTCACATAAGAGATTTGCCAGCACTATTACGCACCCCTAAAGCACGTAGTGGTATGTTGATTGTTTTACTGATTGGACTTGCTCATTTTTGTGCCTATAGCTATTTAGCACCTTTCTTCAAAAATATTGCAGGCTTTAACGGCACAACAATTAGTTCATTACTATTGCTCTATGGAATTGCAGGTATTTTCGGAAATGCATTCGCCGGATATAGCGGCAATTTAAATGTCCGATATACACTTGCCTTTGTTAGTGCTTGTTTTGCAATTGTATTTTTTGGATTCCCACTTTTTGCCATTCATGAATTTGGTGCTATTGTCTTAACAGCTTTATGGGGCTTCGCATTTGGCGCTTTCCCTACCTCAGCAAATATCTGGATGTTTGTACATGCACCAAATGCAGTTGAAAAAGGTATGCCACTTTTTGTAGGTATGTTTCAGGTGATGATTGCGACAGGTTCATTATTAGGTGGATATGTAGTTGATCATTTCAATGAAAATACTTTAATTTATGGTGTATTAAGCTTTGTTGCCCTAGCATTACTAAGTACATTTACCTTAGCAAAAGGTTTAAATAATCCTAAAGCGACTTGTGAAAATTAAAATATTATTCAGAGTAAATAAATGAAAAATGAGGACCAACAATTTTCTTTATTGAACAGTATAGAAGTTCATGAATTTCTATACCAAAAAGAAGATATTGTTCGTCCTCATGCATCTCTCTGGGGAGATTTTAATTTCAGTTTGAATGGCATTTTGGAAATGCAAGTAGAGGAACAAATCTACTTATCTCCTCCAAGCTATGGGCTTTGGATTCCACCTCAAACAGTTCATCAATCTACTCATATCGACCATGAAATTCACTATATCTGTATTCGATTACACCCTAGCCTCTGTTCTATTTTAGGTGACGTCTGTAAATGCTTTAGTATTCAGCCTTTCTTTCGAACCTTAGTTTTACAAATTCTCGAACAGCAAAAACAAACTGGAAAACCTGAATATTTAGAACATCTTTTACAAGTTTTATTCGATCAACTTAAACAAGCTCCTGCCTATTCACATTATTTACCACAAACGCGACATCCTATTTTATTGCCTATACTAGAAAAACTCTCAGACCCATTACTTTTTGATCACTCTTTACAGCAGTTGCTTCAAAATTTCTCGGTCAGTGATCGCCACTTATTACGTTTGAGTCAACAAGAGCTTCAGCTTTCGTTGTCGGAATGGCGTAACCGAGCCAAAATTGTTTATGCTATTCATCAGATCCGCCAAGGGACATCCATTAAGCGTTTAGCATACGATTTAGGTTATCAACATAGCTCAAGTTTTATCGAGTTTTTTAAACGTTATACTGGGCAAACGCCTATCCAAATTAGAAATAACTAGAATTTAGTTTATCTTTTAAAATCTTTTTCTTTTTTGAACACGAATATTATTGCACTGCCCATCAATAGCAGTTAAAACAAATGCGTTACTTGATATCAATTACAATCTTTAGGAAAGACTCATGACACAATCTGTATATCACATTCCAGTAAAAGCCATTTCAGGTGAAACGGTTGACCTCGAACAATACAAAGGTAAAGTTTTACTTATTGTAAATACTGCTTCTAAATGTGGTTTAACTCCACAGTACGAAGGTCTAGAAAAGCTTTATCAAGAAAAAAAAGATCAAGGTCTTGAAATTTTAGGTTTCCCTGCAAACAACTTTAAAGAGCAAGAACCAGGTTCTGATGAAGAAATTCAGCAATTCTGTTCATTAAATTACGATGTTCACTTCCCTTTATTTTCTAAAGTATCTGTTGCAGGTGAAGATAAGCATCCACTTTATGCAACTTTGACATCAGCTCAACCAGAACGTACTGGTGAAGGACCTTTCCGTGAACGCTTAGAAGGTTTAGGTATTCCAACTAATCCAGCTCCAGAAGTTTTATGGAACTTTGAAAAATTCTTAATTAATAAAAATGGCGAAGTAGTAGCTCGTTTTGCTCCAAACCTAACTGCTGATGATGAACAAATTGTTAAAGCAGTTGAAGCAGAGTTAGCAAAATAACGTTTTTAAAAAGATGAAAAAGAGCGTTTTCTACGCTCTTTTTTATTATCTACTCAAAGTGTTGTTTGTTTGCAAAAATACAATCTTTCTCCATATTTTATGCCTATAGTACCTATTTGCTTTATTTGATGTTGTTTGTAGTTATGAAAAAAGTTTTACAGGGTGCATTTCTTCCTTTTGTAATTTTTGCCTCAGGCATGCTTTTACTCGGGTGTGATCAAGCACGAGATCATGCTACTGAACAAGAAAATACTGAAATAAGTGAACAGGCATCTGATCAAGCTATTGAACGACAAGAATCAGATATTGCTCCTAGCAAAACTGAACTCAAAAGCGGCAATATTTTTTATATGGTCCGAGATGCTGCTAATTTACAGCTTAAAGCTGGAGATTATGTTGAACAGCTTAAAGACACTCAACTTGACGTTGAACAAGCAATTCAAGATAAGAATCAAAGTGAATTAAAAACAACTGTTTCAACTTTAAAACAGCAACTACAAGGTTTAAATCAAGCCCTTCTCACCTTAGATATCAAAAGCCAGGAAATTGAGAATATCCGCCAAAGTTTACTACATGCCAATCAACAAGCTCTTAGTATGCCGTTATTAAATGGGAAATTAGATCAAATCAATTTTGACCAAATTGAAAAACAGCTGAATACTATTCAAATGGATATGGTTAAGTTAGCCGCCATGATTATGGCTGGAGATGAAAAATCAGATTCAAAAACTGAATCTTAGAAATTAACTTATAAAAAAAGCCACCGTAAGGTGGCTTTTTCAATCTCGAACCGCGTCTTATTGAGCGCGGTTTTTGATTTTACGGATTGTTTCAAGCTGGCCTGAGATCTCTGATAGAGATGCCAAAGCAGCAGCTGAGTCCAAATCACTCTTTTGGTTCGCAAGCAATTGTTCAGCATTTTTACGTGCTTCTAAAATTGCAGCTTCATCCAAATTGTCTGCACGGATTGCAGTATCTGCAAGAACCGTTACAACATGAGGTTGAACTTCTAAAACACCGCCAGATACATAGACGATTTCTTCTGTACCATTTTCCAACTGAACACGAATCGGGCCCGGTTGAAGCAAGGTTACGAGTGGAGCGTGTCCTGGCAAAATACCAAGCTCACCACCAGCACCTTTCGCGATTAACATCGTCACTGCGCCAGAGTAAATAGACTCTTTAACACTTACGACATCACATTGCATAGTCGCCATGAGATGATCTCCTTAAATTAGAGTTTCTCAGCTTTAGCAATCACTTCGTCAATACCACCAACCATATAGAACGCTTGTTCTGGGATGTGATCGTATTCACCAGCTAATAGACCTTTAAAGCCACGAATCGTTTCTTTAAGTGGTACTAATTTACCAGGAGCACCAGTAAACACTTCAGCTACGTGGAATGGTTGAGAGAAGAAACGTTGGATTTTACGCGCACGGTAAACAACCAATTTATCTTCTTCAGCTAACTCATCCATACCCAAGATTGCGATAATGTCTTTAAGCTCTTTATAACGTTGCAATACGTTCTGTACAGAACGAGCAATTTCATAATGCTCTTGACCAACAACTAATGGGTCTAACTGACGTGAAGTTGAGTCAAGTGGATCGATCGCTGGATAGATACCAGAAGATGCGATGTCACGGCTCAATACTACTGTTGCATCTAAGTGAGCAAATGTAGTTGCAGGCGATGGATCTGTTAAGTCATCGGCAGGTACATATACTGCTTGGATCGATGTGATCGAACCAGATTTAGTAGATGTAATACGCTCTTGAAGAACACCCATTTCTTCTGCAAGTGTAGGTTGGTAACCTACCGCAGATGGCATACGACCTAACAATGCTGATACTTCAGTACCTGCAAGTGTATAACGGTAGATGTTGTCGACGAATAATAATACGTCACGACCTTTACCATTTTCGTCTTTTTGATCACGGAAGTATTCAGCCATAGTCAAACCAGTTAACGCTACGCGTAAACGGTTACCTGGTGGCTCGTTCATCTGACCGTAGACCATTGCTACTTTGTCAAGAACGTTAGAATCTTTCATTTCGTGATAGAAGTCGTTACCTTCACGAGTACGCTCACCAACACCAGCAAACACAGATAAACCTGAGTGAGCTTTCGCGATGTTGTTGATCAACTCCATCATGTTAACGGTTTTACCAACACCCGCACCACCGAATAAACCAACTTTACCACCTTTCGCAAACGGGCAAAGTAAGTCAATTACTTTAATACCAGTTTCTAAAAGATCAGTAGAAGCTGCTTGTTCAGCATAAGAAGGTGCTTCACGGTGAATCGGCAAACGCTCTTCAGTCGCTACAGGACCTGCTTCATCAATCGGGCGACCCAAAACGTCCATGATACGACCAAGCGTAGCTGGACCTACTGGAACAGAAATCGGTGCATTTGTGCTGGTTACGTTAAGGCCACGTTTAAGACCTTCTGTAGAACCCATTGCGATGGTACGAACAACACCATCGCCAAGCTGTTGCTGAACTTCTAATGTAGTTTCAGTACCGTCAACTTGGAGAGCGTCATAGATCTTAGGAACGCTATTGCGCTCAAACTCGACGTCGATAACCGCGCCGATGATCTGAATGATACGACCGCTACTCATTGCTGTCTCCTCAATTCAAACTTAATAATGTTAAACGGCAGCGGCACCGCCAACGATCTCGGAAATTTCCTGAGTAATCGCGGCTTGACGCAGCTTGTTGTAAATGAGTTGTAGGTCTTTAATCAGTTGTCCTGCGTTGTCTGTCGCTGCTTTCATCGCGACCATACGAGCTGACTGCTCACATGCAACGTTTTCAATCACACCTTGATAAACCATAGACTCGATATAGCGAACCAACAAACCATTTAACAATTCTTCTGCTTCTGGTTCGTAGATATAGTCCCAACCATAAGTACGGTTGAGATCATCGCCTTCTTCTGCTGGTGCTAAAGGAACAAGTTGTTCTACTTTAGGCTGCTGAGTCATTGCATTAACGAAGCCATTTGATACGAGGTAGATACGATCTAATTCGCCCTTATCAAATGCATCAAGCATAACTTGTACTGAGCCAGTTAACTGTTCCAAACTCGGCGCATCGCCAAGTTGGGTAGTTGCACCAAGCACTTTACCGCCGTAATTCTTAAAAAACGAAACCGCTTTTTGACCAATTAAAGCAAATTCAACTTCAATTGACTGCTGCTGTTGTGCTTTGACATGCTGCACAACTTTCTTGAACAAGTTAATGTTCAAGCCACCTGCCAAACCACGATCTGAAGACACTACGATATAGCCAACGCGCTTAACTGGGCGATCAACCATATAACGGTGTTTGTATTCAGGGTTTGCTTGGACCAAGTGAGCAATTACACGGCGCATATTATCGGCATACGGACGGCCCTGAGCCATGCGCTCTTGCGCACGACGCATTTTAGAAGCAGCTACCATTTGCATCGCGCGAGTAATCTTTTGCGTGCTCTTGATACTAGCTACTTTGGCGCGAATTTCTTTTAAATTTGCCATACGCTTAACCTAGTATTCGAAAGCTCTTTCGAGCTTCCGAAGGTTGATCCGTGAACCAAACTTAACTAAAACTGAACTTAGTAAGTTTGAGTCGCTTTAAAGCTTTCAATACCTGCTTTGATTGCTGCTTCGATGTCTTTGTTGTAATCACCAGTTTCATCGATTTGTTTCATCAACGGAGCATATTCAGCGCGGAAGTAAGAAATTAACGCAGCATCAAAGTCTACGATTTTCTTAACTTCTACGTCAGCCATATAGCCTTCGTTAGATGCATAAACAGAAACAGCTTGGTCAGCAATTGAGTAAGGAGCATATTGCTTTTGCTTCATTAACTCAGTTACACGTTGACCATGTTCAAGTTGCTTACGAGTTGCTTCATCAAGGTCAGAAGCGAACTGAGCAAACGCAGCCAATTCACGGTATTGTGCTAAAGCAGTACGGATACCACCAGACAATTTTTTGATGATCTTAGTTTGAGCAGAACCACCAACACGAGATACAGAGATACCCGCGTTCACAGCAGGACGAATACCTGCGTTGAATAATGATGTTTCTAAGAAGATCTGACCGTCAGTAATCGAAATTACGTTCGTTGGTACGAATGCAGATACGTCACCTGCTTGAGTTTCAATAATTGGCAATGCAGTTAAAGAACCAGTTTTACCAGTTACTGCGCCATTAGTGAATTTCTCAACGTAGTCAGCAGATACACGAGAAGCACGTTCAAGAAGACGTGAGTGAAGATAGAATACGTCACCCGGATACGCTTCACGACCTGGTGGACGACGTAAAAGTAATGAAATTTGACGGTAAGCAACTGCTTGCTTAGACAAATCATCATAAATAATAAGAGCGTCTTCACCGCGGTCACGGAAGTATTCACCCATTGTACAGCCAGAGTACGGAGCTAAGTACTGCATTGCAGCAGGATCAGCAGCCGCAGCAGCGACAACAGTTGTATACGCCATAGCGCCAGTTTCTTCTAGCTTACGTACAACGTTTGCAATTGTTGATTGTTTTTGACCAATCGCAACGTATACGCACTTAATGCCAGAATTTTTCTGAGCGATAATCGCATCGATCGCCATCGCTGTTTTACCAGTTTGACGGTCACCAATAATCAACTCACGCTGACCACGACCCACAGGAATCATGGTATCAACTGATTTGTAACCAGTTTGAACAGGTTCGTCTACAGATTGACGCCAAATTACGCCTGGTGCTACTTTTTCAACAGCATCAGTTAATTTTGCATCAATTGGGCCTTTACCATCAATTGGGTTACCCAAAGCGTCGACAACACGGCCAAGAAGTTCCGGACCAACTGGAACCTCAAGTACACGACCTGTACAACGAGCTTTTTGACCTTCTTGAAGGCTTAAGTAGTTACCTAAGACAACGGCACCCACTGAATCCTGTTCTAGGTTCAGTGCCATACCAAATAAGCCGCCGTCAAATTCGATCATTTCACCGTACATTGCATCAGCAAGACCGTGAATGCGCACGATACCGTCGGATACCATAACAATGGTACCTTCGTTTTTAGCGGTCGCGCTGGTGTCCAGATCGCTGATACGCTGTTTAATGAGCGCACTGATCTCGGATGGATTCAGTTGTTGCATTGCGCTATTCCTCAATCTTTTATTAGTTCAGTCTTCATCATTTGCATTATGCAAGAAGACGAGTACGCATTTTTTCAAGCTTGTTAAGCGCAGAATCATCTATCACTTGATCGCCTGCACGAATTACAACACCTGCAATAAGCTCAGGTTTAACTTCAACTGAAACAGTTACAGTACTGTTGAAACGCTTTTCTAAAGCAGATTTCAACAATTGCTCTTGTTCAGCAGTTAATGGGAAAGCCGATTCAATCACGACATCCACATTGTTGTTATTCTGTGATTTAAGCTGTTCATATTCTGCTTCAATTTCAGGTAACAACATTAAACGATCGTTATCTGCAAGAAGTGTCAAAAAGTTAGACACTGCTTGAGATTGACCTTCACCTAAAACTTTAGCAAAAAGCTTCACTTGCTCCACAGGAGTAAGTTCAGGGCGATTTAAATAAGCGGAAAATGCTTCGTCTTGCACCGCAGCACTGAGCACTTGTAACGCATTCGACCAATTGTCTGTTGCACCCTGCTCAGAAGCATAAGCAAATGCTGCTTTGGCATACGGACGTGCCAACGTCAAGAGTTCAGCCATGATTCGCCTCTCTTAAAGTTTAGCAGCCAGCTGAGACAGCATGGCATTATGAGCTTCTGCGTCAACTTGCTGGTTCAGGATTTTTTCTGCGCCAGTTACTGCCAAAGCAGCTACTTGTTGACGTAATTCTTCGCGAGCAGAATTGATATCTTGATCAACAGCTTCTTTAGCCTGTTGACGAATACGCTCACCTTCAGCCGCAGCTTGAGTACGAGCTTCTTCGATCAATTGTGCTGCACGACGGTTCGCTTGTTCGATCAATTGAGCCGCTTGTGCTTTAGCTGCATCAAGCTCTTGCTTTACTTGCGATTGTGCATCGGCAAGATCAGCTTTCGCTTTTTCTGCTGCATTTAAGCCATCAGCAATTTTACGCTGACGCTCACTAATCGCATTGATTAGTGGTGGCCAAACAAACTTCATGCAGAATGCAACAAAGAATGCAAACGCAATCGCTTGACCAATCAATGTGAGGTTGATATTCATTGCAATTCCTCAAATAGTGGATTTAGGAATTAAGATGATTAACCTACAAATGGATTAGCGAAGATGAAGAACAAGCCAATACCAACACCGATCATAGGCACAGCATCAAGAAGACCCGCGATTAAGAACATACGAGTTTGAAGTTGTGGAGCCAATTCTGGTTGACGAGCAACAGCTTCTAAAAAGCGACCACCCAAAAGACCAAAACCAATCGCAGTACCTAAAGCACCGAAAGCGATCAAGATAGCAGATGCAATTGCAACTAGACCTAAAGTGAGTTCCATGAAAAATTCCTCAGAGGTTAGGTTATTACCAAATTAAATTAAAAAAATTCAGCCCAACCATCGTTTGATAGTTAGGCAATACCATTAATGTTTTTCGCTTGCCATGCTCAAGTAAACGATGGTAAGCATCATAAAGATGAATGCCTGCAACGTGATTACAAGAATGTGGAAGATCGCCCAAGGCACAGACAACGCCCATTGAATCCAGAACGGCAATAAAGCAATTAGGATAAAGATCAACTCACCGGCATACATGTTACCGAATAGTCGGAGAGCTAATGAAATCGGACGAGCAAGGAATGTTACCAATTCCAAAATCAAGTTCACTGGAATAAGCAACGCTTTTGCAACTGGATTACTTGGGTTAAATGGGTTAAGTGCCAATTCACCGACGAAACCACTAACACCCTTTTCGCGGATGCTGTAGAACAAGATAAGTACAAATACAGATAAAGACATACCTAAAGTAATGTTTGGATCTGTAGATGGAACGATCTTGAAGTAAACGTGGTGAGGGTCCATACCAAATACGTTTGCACCTACAAACGCTGCAACTTGAGGAATCCAGTCAACTGGGATCAAGTCCATTAAGTTCATGAGGAAAATCCACACGAAAATAGTGAGTGCAAGCGGAGCGATTAAACGTGATTTGCCATGAAAAGTATCACGGACACTTGAGTCAACAAACTCGATGATCATTTCAATTGCAGACTGGAATTTAGTTGGAACACCTGCATTAGCAGCTTTCGCAACGATCCAGAACATCAAACAGAAAATAACACCAAGGCCAATTGACCAACCCATTGAATCCAAGTGAATTGCAGTGAACCCCATCGAATGAGCTTCTTCAGCAGTCTCAGCCAATTTCCATGTACCGTCTGGCATTTTGCCATAGGTCATATTGGTCAAGTGATGCTTGATATACTCTGTCGAAGTGAGGGCATGTTCTTCAGCAGCCATAAATCACACCTGGTCAATGTCAATTACTAAAAAGAAGGGAAACGAACATCGGCGCACTGTCGATATCTCGCCACCCTCCAAAAAATCTTCAATTCTTCTTGTTTCTACACCCGTTTTTGTAGACGTGACACCCAAAACGGAGCGACCCACGACATTGCCTGAACGAGAATAAAACCAAACAGCAATGCTAACGGTGATAAAGGTTTAACATTGCTCAAAATCAAAATAAATCCAACGATCATGATTGCAAATTTGCCTAACATGCCCCTATACATGTTAGACAGCACTTGTTTTGATGCTCTCGCACCTGCTGTTCTGAAGGATTGCCAAGAGAAATAACTCATAGCAAGCCAGCAAACCAGTGCACCAAGTGCCGCACTTAATGCTGCTGTCATGTCTTTTATGCTCCACGCCACGAGGGCGGAAACAGGGATCATACATGCTTGTAAGAAGACCAAAGCTTTTGCTAATCGTCGGTCAATCAAGCGACTAGTTCGGCTCATTATTTATCCACTCACAGCATAAATGCTTGACAAGTTTAGCTGATGATCGCTTTTAATCGCAGGCATTATAGAGTTACACCCCTGAACATGCAATCTTTTCCCGACTTTAGTCGGGGTTTTTCATGACAGGTGGTGCTGACGCTACAGTCAGCCTTTGTTTATTTTTTATCTTACTTTTGCGTACTTAATACACATTTATCTGTTTTTATAGCCAGTTTCTTCCATGCAGTGACGAAATCATCCTCGTTATTCATGCTCTCGTCTACGGGTTGAAAAGTAATGTTACCTAATTTTTGATACTGACTTTTAGTGGTAAAACTTTCCGCTAACAAACACATCTGATCTTTTGGTCGATTATCATTAAGATACTTAATTTGAGCTGCTGTTGGTGCAACATGAGGATCATCTGTTAAAGCGCCTGCGAACTTTAAATTTAAAGAGCGTTCTAAATATTGATAGGCATCATGATATGACCAATATGGCTTACCATTACTTGTGCTGTCATAAGCTTGTGCTGCCTGGAACATTTTGCGGGCAAAGATATTAGCATTATTCCAATATTTAGCCTTATTTTCAGGATGCTGCTGAGAACGTAAAGCAGCAATAAAGAAACCGATTCGAACCGCGTTGTTTGGTTCTAACCACACATGGGTATCTACTGTATTAGGTAAAGCCACACCGCGTGTACTACGCAGGGGTAAAACAGAAACTATGCCACTATCTAATAAGGCAATCGCTTTTTTATTATTACCTAGCAATTTATTTAGAGGTGCTTCATGAGCTTTACCCAACCAAATCACCAAAGATGCATCATTAATTGCTTTACGGTGCGCTGGGGTTAATTGTACGTCATGCCCAGTTTGTCCCTTTAATAAGAGTTGTGGTTCTTCAACACCTTGAGTGACTTCTTTTGCAATCAGATAGATCGGGTGTGTAGAAACCACCAAACCCTGACTCCACCCTAACGTACTCAAAAGAGAGAACATACTGAAAACAAAAAAACGGAACATGACAGACCATCAATTTAAATTAGCTCGAAGCATGTTATAATATAACAAAGTTACAAAAATACCTAAGATTAATCGAATGAAGCATCGCTTCATGCTAATATTCCGTTAAAAATTCGAGGTTATTTCTATGAGTTCCTGCTCGCATGAACATCATGATTCTTTGCATGGTGTACATGATCACCATAATGTCGCAAACCGTTTAGCTGAAGCAGAAAATTTATGTTCTGCGACTGGCGCACGACTTACACCTTTGCGCAAAGAAGTTTTGGAACTCATTTTAAATGCTTCTGGCCCAATGGGTGCCTATGACTTACTCGCACGTATAAAAAGTCAAACTGATCGTCCAGCTGCTCCTCCAACTGTTTATAGAACTTTAGATTTTTTATTAGAAAAAGGTTTGATCCATCGCCTAACTTCTATTAATGCCTATATTCCCTGTTGCCACCCTCGCGAAGGCCATCAAGCAGCATTCCTAATCTGTACCGAATGTCATATGGTTAAAGAAGCCTCTTCTCAAGGTTTAACTCACCAGCTTGACCAACTTGCAGCGTCAGATGAGTTCGTGGCTCAACACAGCATTATTGAAATTTCGGGGAAATGCCAACAGTGCCGCACAACTCGTTAAATCCTGTATTAATTCAGCTTGAGCAGGTTTCTGTTCATCGTGATAATCGGGAAATTTTAAAAAAAGTTGATTTTGCTCTACATCAAAATGAAATTGTGTCTTTAATTGGACCAAATGGTGCTGGCAAATCAACACTGATTAAAGTTCTACTTGGTATTCTCCAACCGAGTAGCGGACGTATTGTTAATTATAAAAAACTGAAAATGGCGTATGTGCCACAAAAATTTAATCCTTCACACAGCCTGCCTTTACGTGTTCAGGATCTACTTGATTTAGAAAAATGTACCCCTGCCCTGCGTCAGGAAATTATTCAAGACACAGGCATATCCAAGTTACAACAATCAAAAGTACAACAACTTTCCGGTGGTGAGCGCCAACGCGTATTACTAGCGCGTGCCCTACTTCGTCAGCCAGATATTTTAGTTCTTGACGAACCGATGCAAGGTTTAGACATTCAGTCAGAAGCTGAACTTTATGATTATGTACGTAGCCTGCCAGAACGATATGGTTGTGCAATCTTAATTGTTTCTCATGACTTACAATGGGTGATGGAAGGAACACACCGCGTAGTGTGTTTGAATAAACATATTTGCTGTAGTGGGTTACCCGAGAATATTCAACAACATCCTGAATATCAGGCTATCTTTGGAACTCAACGAGTTTTCTACCAACATCATCATGATCATTGCGCTCACGGTGATGCAGCACACCCCTGCCCTCATAACGACCGTCCTCACATCCACCCTGAACCGGAAGCTTAAGCCATGATGGAATGGTTACAATTATTGTTACCCGCATGGATTATGGGAACCTTACTGGTGTTTTTAACTGCACCTCTTGGTTGCCTAATGCTTTGGAGACGCATGTCTTTTTTTGCTGACACCATGGCACACGGTACACTACTTGGAGTTGCTATCGCAGGTGCTTTAAGCCTTCCTCTTTGGCTTGGTGTTGCAGGCACTGCGGTTTTACTGGTCGCAATTTTATGGGCCCTACATGACAATCGCTTACCCAATGATGCGCTATTAGCCTTATGTTCAGCGACATTACTTTGTAGTGGTTTATTATTTATTCAACATGTTCCAAGTTTAAGGCCAGAACTTTTAAGTTATTTATTTGGTGACTTACTGAGTATTGATTGGCCCGACTTACCTGTTTTCACTTTAATCATTGCACTATCACTCGCAATTCTTTACCGCTTTTGGCAGCCGCAAATACAGTTTGCAATTGATCCAGATATTGCAATTAGTGAAGGTGTAAATGCGAACTGGCAACGTCTTATTTTCATGCTGTTATTAGCTTTATTTACTGTATTAGCCTTACGTGCGGTAGGTTCTTTACTTATGGGTGCATTACTCGTAATACCTGCTTTAAGCGCTCGCCTACTAGCAAATTCACCAAAGCAAATGGTCGTTTGGGCATTTGTGTTAGCTCAGCTTGGGGTGAGTGTAGGCCTATGGTCAAGCGCAGCACTCAACATCTCTACAGGCTTGAGTATTGTTTTATGCATGGCCTTAACTTTCGCTGTTATTTTTATAACTCAAAAGCTAAAAAATCAAACACAGGCGGCCTAAATTAGGACGCCTGATGAACTGTACTCAATAATAAAGCCGCACAACTAAACATCACAGCAAAACCCCGATTCAAATATTTTTGCTGTTTAGGGGAGCGAAGTAATCTTAGAACCTTTGATGCTAGCCCTGTATATCCAGCCATTACAATCAAATCAATCGTAATCATTGTTACAGCCATAATCAGGTACTGTATCCATTGAGGCTTACCCAAATCTAGAAACTGGGGTAAAACAGCTAATAAAAATACAATCGCTTTAGGATTACTAATGTTAACCACAAAGCCATTTAACAGCAGAGCAGAAATAGACTTATTCTTTTTTTCATGTTGAATTTCAATGTCTTTTATAGGTGCTGTCCACTGTAAATAAGCAAGGTATAACAAATAAATCACACCAAACCATTTAACAAACTGAAAAGCCAAAGGTGTCGTTGCAAATAAAACTCCCACACCTGCTGCAACCACCATAATTTGAAGTAACAAAGCGATTTGCAAACCTATTGCATTCCAATAGCCATGCCTAAAACCATAGTTTAGACCACTCGACATTGAAGCAATTGCTCCTGCACCCGGTGAGATACTAATGACCCAACAGGCCAACATATAAGCGAACCAAACTTGCAGAGACATAGCAAAAAATAGACTATAAAAGTGGAATTATACTGTTTTATAAAGCTATCTTAGTCAGAATTCAAACAATAAAATCAACAAATAGACTACTAACGGCTCTTCGCATCAGGCACAATAATTAAAGCTCATACTAAATTATAATTGAGGAGATACCTTCCAATGACTGCTCAATCTGTCATTTTGCCATTGCCATCAGATCATGCTCGCTTCATTGTTCTTCGTTTAAAAGACTTATCAATTGATGAATTAAAAAAACAAATTGGAGCTTTATTTGAAGCACGAGACCGTCTAATTACTCAGCATTCTGATGCTCAAATTAAAACAGCAGTCGCTTTTGGTCCTGAACTATGGAAACAGCTCTATTCGCAAATTCCTGTAGGATTTAAACAGCTTGAGCCAGAACAAGGTGCATTCAACATGCCATCTGTGCCAGCAGATGTACTCATTCATATTGCCAGCATGCGCTCTGATATTTGTTTTGCATTAAGCCAAGCGTTTTTTGAAGGTATTAAAGATAAAGTCGAAGTTCTTGATGAGCGTGTTTGCTTCCGTTATTTCGATGGTCGAGATATTACAGGTTTTATAGACGGTACTGAAAACCCTCAATTCCCCGATGACCGTGCAGAAACAGCTCTTCTACCTGAAGAGGCTGGAGTATTTGCCGATGGTAGTTTCATTTTCGCGCAGCGCTATGCTCATGATTTAGAAAAATGGAAAAAATTGAAAGTTGATGCGCAAGAAAATGTTATGGGCCGCACCAAACTTGAATCTATTGAATTAGATGATGACGTAAAACCAGAAAATGCCCATGTTGCCCGTACTGTTGTTGAGGATGATGAAGGCGAAGAAATGGAAATCTTGCGCCATAGCCTTCCTTATGGTGATGGTCGAGGCGATCAAGGCTTATTTTTCATTGCCTATACTAAAGACCTCGCCATTATTGATGCCATGTTAAAGCGTATGTTCGGTACAAGCGGAGATGGTATTCATGACCGTTTATTGCACTTCGTGACCCCACTTGATGGCGCTTATTACTTTGCACCAAGTGAAGAATTATTAGAAGAAATTCTAGAAGACTAAAAATAAAAAGAGGAGCATAAAGCTCCTCTTTTTATATTCTCATTCTTAGAAAGGAATACGCTTATATTTGCGGTATTCAGGTTTCCAGAATGATTGATCAATTTTCTGCTTAAGTAAATCATCACTAATCGTTACAGCTACACCATCAGCCATAGCGGCTTTCGCAACTTCGAATGCAATAACTCTAGACACTTGTTGAATTTCACCCAACGGTGGCAACAAATCAGCCTGTGGATCTTTAAGCAATGGAGAACAATTTGCTAAAGCACTACTTGACGCCATTAACATATTTTCAGTAACACGTTTAGCACCCGATGCCACCACACCTAAGCCAATGCCTGGGAAAATGTATGAGTTATTACACTGAGAAATATTATAAAGTTTGCCATGATGGTTCACTGGAGCAAACGGACTACCTGTTGCAATTAATGCTTTGCCTTCAGTCCACTCCACAATATCAGCAGGTACCGCTTCAACACGTGAAGTTGGGTTTGACAATGGCATGACAATTGGGCGTTCGCAATTTGCCGCTAAGGTCTTAATGATTTCTTCGGTGAACAAACCAGGCTGACCAGAAACACCAATTAACACTGTAGGCTTAGCATTTTTAACAACATCAAGTAGTGAAATCACTTCTTCAATATTGCCCCACTGATCAACTACCTCAGCTTTTTGTGCTAACTTACGTTGGAAGTCGAGCAAGTTTGGTTGATTCTCAGTGATCAAACCAAAACGGTCTACCATATAAACGCGAGCACGCGCTTCTGCATCGGTTAGACCTTCAGCAACCATTTGAGCAACAATTTGCTCCGCGATACCACAACCCGCCGAACCTGCACCTAAGAAAGCAATTTTTTGATCTTTTAATTGCTTACCCGCTGCACGACTCGCAGCAATTAAACTGCCAACCGATACTGCTGCTGTTCCTTGAATATCATCGTTAAAACAGCAAATTTTATCACGATATTTTTCTAAAAGTGGCATCGCATTTTTTTGTGCAAAATCTTCAAACTGAATTAATGCTTTTGGCCAACGACGCTTCACAGCATCAATCACCATATCTACAAATGCGTAATATTCATCGCCGCTAATACGCGGCTGACGCCAACCCATATAGATCGGATCATTTAACAGTTGTGGATTGTTCGTTCCAACATCAATTGTGATTGGTAATGTATAAGCTGGACTAATCCCACCACAAGCTGTGTAAAGCGAAAGTTTTCCAATAGGAATCCCCATTCCGCCAATACCTTGGTCACCAAGACCTAAAATACGTTCACCATCAGTGATCACGATGACTTTTACATTATTTTTATTTACGTTCTGCAAAATATCATCAATCACATCACGATCTGGATATGAAATGAAAACACCACGATGACGACGATAGATATCA
This sequence comes from Acinetobacter sp. V89_4, assembly GCF_029967875.1. NCBI lineage: Bacteria > Pseudomonadati > Pseudomonadota > Gammaproteobacteria > Moraxellales > Moraxellaceae > Acinetobacter > Acinetobacter sp. V89_4. Next base: position 14,817 of record NZ_JASCAI010000002.1, on the reverse strand, counting down.
GAGAAACGCTGACATGCCTCACCTACTGTTGGGGTGTAAATAATCGGCATCATTTCTTCAAGATGATTTTCGATTAGATGATAGAACAAGGTTTCATTAGTATCTTGGATATTACGCAGATAGATATGTCGGTTAATATCATCAGTAAAAGCGCAATATTGTTGATAAGAGCGCTGGCTCTGCTCTTCAATAGTTTCAATAATATGGGGGAGTAAACCGTGTAAGTTAAAGTTACTTCTTTCTTCTTCAGTGAAAGCAGAACCTTTGTTTAGAAGTGGTAACTCTAAAAGTGTAAAACCTGCATATGGGATATAAAGGGGATGTTTACTTGGGTGTCCTGATATCATTGCCTATCTCATTTTCCAGCTTAGAGTAGAGAAAAACACGTTTTTGTATGGTCTCTAAAACTCTTTGTGCGTATAAGCTTAAGCCTAATTCGTTCAAAATAGATATTTTAAACTGTGATGTTAAAATTGAAGACTATTTAGTTAGAACATGTATAAAATTAAACAATAAATATCAGCAACTTAATTATTTTATGTTTTTAAAAAATCTTTTATTATTTTAATTTTAGCGGCCTAAACCATATATTTTAATACTACCATATATTTCCCTAAGAAATAATGGTGGGTTTTTAGTGTCATTTACTGATTAAAAAACCACAGAAGGCTTGTATTTATTTGTTTTTAGAATAATGAGACAGTCCACCCTGCAATATTCATTTAAAAAATAATACTCAGTAAGTGGCACAAAAAGAATTATTCGAATATTAAATCCACTCCCCTAACTCCTAGGAAATTTGCTATATTTGACGTTTTTCTGCGACATCTATTTTCGATTGATATGAATACGGCAATACAAGCAGCTCTCGACCATGCAGTGCAAACTCTTCAACAAGAAGGGGTGCTTCCTTCCGACTGGAAAAACACAAGCAACTTAACACGCACCAAAGACCGAAGCCATGGCGACTTTGCTTCTAATATTGCCATGATCGGCTCGAAAGCTGCTGGTATGAAACCACGTGATTTAGCTGAGAAAGTTCTAGCTGCATTACCAGAAGTTGCAGATATCAGCAAAGCTGAAATCGCAGGACCTGGTTTTATTAACTTCTTTTTAAATGCAGACCAGCGCTTTGCTATTCTTGATCAAATTCAAGCACAAAAAGAAATCTTTGGTCGCAGCCAAGCGAATGCGGCGAAAAAGATCCAAGTTGAATTTGTTTCTGCAAATCCAACGTCTAGTCTACATGTAGGACATGGTCGTGGTGCTGCATATGGTATGACTGTTGCTACGTTACTTGAAGCAACAGGTGCTAAAGTTGACCGTGAATACTATGTAAATGATGCTGGCCGTCAAATGGATATTTTGGCGACTTCTACTTATTTACGCTATTTAGAATTACTTGGTCAAAACCTTGTATTTCCAAAAAATGCTTATCAAGGCGATTACGTTAAAGAAATCGCACAGACTATTATTGATAAAGATGGCGATGCCTACCTTCGTGAAGTGGCTGATGTCTACAAAGATGTGCCAGAAGACGTACAATATGCAGAAGAACTAGATAGCGACGGCAATAAAGTCGTTTTATCTGGGGACAAAGAAAAACATATTGATGGCCTTATTGCCAATTCACAACAATTGTTAGGTGAAGGCTACCGTGTATTCCACCAAGCTGCTCTTCATGCCATTTTAGATGACATTAAAGATGACCTTGCTGACTTCGGTGTAACTTTCAATCAATGGTTTAGCGAAGCGTCTCTTAGTGCAAAAATTGATGAAGCGTTAGAAACACTTGATCAACGTGGCTTCCTTTATGAAAAAGATGGCAACATCTGGTTTAAATCAACTGAATTTGGTGATGAAAAAGACCGTGTTGTTAAACGTCGTAATGGCCAAACTACATACTTTGCATCAGACATTGCATATCACTTGAATAAATTACAACGTGGTTATACAGACCTAATCGACATTTGGGGTTCTGACCACCACGGTTATATTTCTCGTGTAAAAGCGGCAATTGATGCGATGGGTTACGACTCTAAAAAATTAACTGTACTTTTAGTTCAGTTCGTAAGTCTATGGCGTGGTGGCGAGATGGTTCAAATGTCATCTCGTTCAGGTCAGTTCGTGACTTTACGTGACTTGCGTAAAGAAGTGGGCAATGATGCGGCTCGTTTTTACTATGTAATGCGTAAGAGCGAACAACACATCGACTTTGACCTTGACCTTGCTGTGTCACAAAGTAAAGACAATGCTGTGTATTACATCCAATATGCGCATGCACGTATTTGCCGCATGTTAGAAAAAGCAGCAAGCACAAACTTACCATTCGATGTAAACACTGCTCGCCCGCATGCGGCACGCTTGTCTCTTGATGCTGAAACTGAAATTCTTGCTAAATTAGCAGCTTATCCAGATGCAGTGTTGCGAGCTGCAAATGCGTATGAACCACATCAGTTGGGTAACTATTTGAAAGAGTTAGCTGCCTTATTCCACGGTTGGTACAATGAACATAAAGTATTAAGCGACGATGCCGAGCTTACACAAGCACGTTTATTACTTTCAATCAATGTACAACAAGTGTTGCGCAATGGTTTAGAATTGCTTGGTGTATCTGCACCAGAATCTATGTAAAAATTATATTGCATGGCACTAAAATAAAGGTCACGCAATATAGTAAGCAGTGGTTTGTAGAGTTAAAATAGCTGATACGAACCACTGTTTCAGCATCGTAATACGAGACTCAAACTCGAATTAAAACAATCAAAATACAGAGGAATAATCCACGTGTTTGGCAAAACGCAACGCGGTGTATCTGAAAGACCTAACAAGCCTAAAAAGCCCCTAATTCCTAAATGGTTAGGGACACTTGTCGCTATTTTGGCGGTCTTATGTATCGCTGTAGTGCTTATGCTTTGGAAACCTTGGCAACCTGTTCCCGCAAAAAATCAGATTACCTCTGAACACTATCAAGAAGAAGATACCAATAAAGACTATCGTTTCTACGATCTATTACCTCAACAACAAGTAACCCCTATTCCGGAACAGGCAATTCCTGAAAGCAAAAATCAAGGTACAGCCATGATTGTTGAGGCACCAAGTGCAGCTCAACCAGCAGCTTCAGAAAGTGCAGGAATTGATGCTAATCCATCAGCCACTGCTCCTCAGCAGCCTACCTATATTTTACAAGTTCGCAGCTATAACGATCCCGATCAGGCTGACGCTCGCCGTGCAGAAATTATTTTGAATGGCTTATCTGCAGATGTAGTCAAAAGTAGTGAAAATGGGCAAATATGGTACCGCGTTATTTCAGGTCCTTATGACTCCCAAGATGCTGCATTGGCCGCTCAACAAACCTTACAACACAGTGGCATTGATTCTATCGTGATCAAACGCAAGTAAAGGGCAAATAAAAAAGGAACAAATAATTGTTCCTTTTCTTTTAAATATCAGCACAATTCCTTTCATTAGTACCCATTCCCTTTTGTTTCGCTTTCTGAAATGCGGGTCTTTGCTGAATACGATGTAAAAAAGCCTGAATATTAGGATATTTCCCTTGCAAACGTGATTGCAAAGCTTCCAGTGGGAAACTCATTTGAATATCAGCAAATGAAAAATCGCCTGCGAAATATTCATGCTCTGCCAAATAGTTTTCTAAAAAACTAATATGATCTTTCATACGTGGGCGAACAAAATTTGCCTTCACGCCTTCCGTGATTCTTTTTGCTACTGGTTGAATTAACCATGGCACATGCTTGTTTACACTATTCATGACTAAAGTCATGACTAATAGTGGCATAAGTGAACCTTCAGCATAGTGCATCCAGTAAATATACTGCTGTAAATCTTGGGGCTGTGTAGGTTTAAATTGCTGCTTCTGATCATAACGCTGCTGTAGATATTCCAAAATCACAGCAGATTCTGCGATGACTTGCTCATCATCAGTCAAAATTGGAGCTTTACCTAAAGGATGAATACATTTCAATGTTTCTGGAGCGGAATAGTTAGGTAAGCGTTGATAATAATGAATATCATAATCTAAGCTTAACTCTTCTAAAGCCCATAAAATTCGAAACGATCGCGAACATTCCAGGTGGTGTACACTAATCATGTTATTGCCTGCTTTTATTTTTCTTTTTACATAAAAAACAGCATGTGAACATGCTGTTTTATTCCATTTGTGGAATGGATATAAAATCATCCACCTCCACAAAATAGCATTTTTACACTGTAACAAGCACAGTATGAATGTCTAAACTACGTAACAAAGTTTTAGTCACTGGCGTTTTACTACATACCGTTAAGATTTTTTGCTGAAGTTCTTCATCTGGTAAGTCTTTAAAAACAATACGACGTTCAATATGTTCTTCATGCTCTCTATTGGTATGAAAATCAATTTCAACCGAGAACTCACCCAAATCATAACCCTTATGCTTCGCATACATTCTTAAAGTAATAAGCGTACATGCAGCTAAACTTCCGGTGAGCAAATCATAGGGTGCTGGGCCTTGGTCTTGCCCTTCAAGTTTTTCAGGCTCATCACAAAAATATTGATGACGTCCACTGGTGATTTCGCCCTTCCATTGTTCAGCAAGGGGCTTTGCTTTACTGCTTGCGATTACTGCTGTCATTTTGATGCTCTCATTTGATCTGGAAGAACAGGGGCTTCTAAACGTGCACCAACATAATCTGGAATTTCACCAAAACGTACATCATGGTTAATCCATTGCTCACGCGCTTCTTTTAAATCATCCATTGTACGTGCAACAAAATTCCACCAGAGTAAAATTGGCGTTTCAAACGGTTCACCACCAATCAAAAGAATACGATTGCCTTTTTTTACTTCAATCTCAATTTCACTCAGTCCAGTATCCAAAACAACCATGTTGTCAGCAGTTAACTCATGACCATTTACATGGGCAACACCTTCTAATGCCATAAAGCCATATTCATAATTAGGATTTAATGGAATACGGGTTTTAGTATCTTCGGTAGCAATTAAGTCGACACCCACTAACGGTGTATGAACCACTACTGGAGAAGTCGTTGCCAAATATTCACCTACAAGAACAGTAAATTCTAGACCGTCTTTTTCAACAACAGGTAGCTCTGGGTAATGTTCAAATTTCGGATCCATATTGCGCTTTTGATCTGGCAAAGCAATCCAAAGCTGCGCAGCGTGCATTTGAGTTTCTATATCAGGTGCAACTTCTGTATGTGAAATGCCATGACCCGCCGTCATTAAGTTCACTTGCTTAGGTCGAATAAGTTGTTTTGAACCCAAGCTATCGGTATGCATCATGGTCCCTTCAATCATCCAAGTGAAGGTTTGCAAACCAATATGAGGATGAGGGCCAACATCTAAACCATCACCCGCAGGAAAGGTGACTGGGCCTGCATGATCTAAGAAACACCATGCTCCAATCATTCGTTTTTGTCGGCTAGGTAAAGCCCGCTTAATGACTGTCCCCTGTCCAATTTCAGCAGAGCGAATTGGAAATTCCTGAATGAACTGATTGGCAAATTTCTCGCAATCCTTTGAATCAGAAATATCGTAATCATTATTATTGCTCATGATATTACTCTCTTTTACCTATGCTTTTGCAATGAGTTGTTCTAATGATCTTAACAATACACTCATTATTCAATATAGTCTTTTAGTAATACACAGGGTGTTATGAATGAGACAATCAATTTTTTTAATTATAGAAAATAGTAAAGCTGCATTGAGCAGCTTAAGATGTTTGAGTTTTAACGAGCTGTTTTAAGTTTTTCATAAATTGCCCAAATTGAGGAAAAAACTCTTGAAATAGCGGATGGTCTCGATTTTCCAACATGACTTCGCTAAAAAGTTTTAGCCCAACTCCAAAGGATTTTGTAGTTTCATCATCAAAAAAATCTGCTTTTTTTAAGCGTTCGACAATTTCAAAGATATCATCATGATTTCCCGCATAGAACTCAAGACGTTCAGTATAGGTAGAGGCTTCTCCTTTCGCGTTTTTTAGATGTTGCACAGTGACATGGTATTGATGTTGTTTCATTTATAAATTCTCTATTTAAAATTAATGTCTTTGAATAATTTCAACCTGTTTAAGATCGACTTGATACGCTGTAAACACTGACTGTAAAGACGCTAAAAATTCGTCTTGTTTAGCGACCGTTAAATCTGTACAGCGAATTTGCAATAATTGATCATTCTCGACTGTTGGCAAATTAAATTTAGCTTCATCCCGTTGTGGCTGACGATTTGAAATTAAACCCGCTCCGACTAAGTCATTCACTACCCGATAAACTGTGGCTAAACTTAATTTCTGTTTTTGGGTATATAACTTTTTGTAAATCTGTTTAACAGTCAGATCTTCTGCTTGCTGCTGAATTAAAGACAAAACAGCAAGTCTTGGATGAGTGACTTTTAGGCCCGCTTCTTTGATTTTATGCTGTAGGTCTAACATTTCGATTTCCAACCTATAATCGCCCAATTGCAACCGCAGCTTGATCAATTTTTTCGGCAATTTGATAAATCTGCTCTTGCTGTAAACCTGCCGAGCTCAACTTCAAACGTAAGGCAGTCTTTAAGTTTTCCATTGCACGATGAATTTCGATTAATTCATCATTACTGTGAATTTCACGTCTAAGGCGTAATTTTTCTAATAACTCATTCAACTTATCTTGTTGTTCAGTTAAGTAGGCTTCTCCAACTTCTGTGATTTGATATTGCTTACGCTCTACGTCTAGCAAATTAATTAAGTTCATTTCTTCCAGACTGGTTAATGTTGGATAAATGGTTCCTGCACTTGGCGTATAACCATCACCCACCAAATCACTTATTTCTTTAATAATTTCATAGCCATGCTTTGGGCTTTGCTGAATGAGGTGAAGTACTAAAAGTTTCATACGTCCAGCTTCAAAAAGTCTTCCGCGACGCCCTGAACGGTGATGTTCTCGATGATGCCCATTGTGTTCAGCATGATGATGTTCTGATTGTTGTTTCATCTTTTAAAACCTAAAAATGATCACTTTATAATTATTAAGATATATCTTAATATATCTTTTTTCAAGAATAAGTAATAAGAATAGATCTATCATTTTGATAATTATCAAAATTAATTTTAGTCTTTAAACGTTAAGTAATAAAAAAGGACGCTAACGCGTCCTTTTCCTTACCAACTAACTGGGGAAAATTATTCCCACTCAATCGTTGCTGGTGGTTTAGATGACACGTCGTATACAACACGTGATACATCTTTAATTTCATTCATAATACGTGTTGAGATTTTATCAACTAGTTCATATGGTAAATGTGCAAAACGAGCTGTCATAAAGTCAACTGTTTCAACTGCACGAAGTGCGATTACCCATGCATAACGACGGCCATCACCGACTACACCAACTGACTTAACAGGTTGGAATACGGCAAATGCTTGAGCTGTTTTGTCATACCAGCCGCTGTCGCGAAGCTCTTGCATAAAGATATCATCAGCAAGACGAAGAATATCTGCATATTCTTTTTTCACTTCACCCAAAATACGAACACCTAAACCAGGGCCCGGGAATGGATGACGGTAAATCATGCTGTGTGGTAAGCCAAGTGTCGTACCTAATTTACGAACTTCATCTTTAAACAAGTCACGTAAAGGTTCAACTAACTCAAACTCTAAATCGTCTGGTAAGCCACCCACATTGTGGTGAGATTTAATAACGTGTGCTTTACCTTGTTTACTTGCAGCAGATTCGATTACGTCTGGGTAAATCGTACCTTGTGCTAAGAATTTCACGCCATCAAGTTTACGTGCTTCTTCAGCAAAAACTTCAATAAACTCACGACCAATGATTTTACGTTTTTTCTCTGGATCAACTTCACCAGCCAATGCAGTTAAGAAACGTTGTTCAGCATCTGCACGAATAACACGGATACCCATGTTTTCAGCAAACATTTGCATTACTTGGTCACCTTCGTTTAAACGAAGTAAACCGTTGTCAACAAATACGCATGTTAACTGGTCGCCAATTGCTTTATGTAAAAGCGCAGCAACGACAGATGAGTCAACACCACCAGAAAGACCTAAAAGAACTTTTTCATCACCGATCTGTTCACGTAGTTGTTCTACACGCAAATCAATGATGTGCTCAGGTGTCCAAAGACCACCACATCCACAAATTTTATGAACAAAATTTGCAAGTAATTCTTCACCTTTTGCCGTGTGCGTTACTTCTGGGTGGAATTGCACACCATAGAAACGGCGTGTTTCGTCACTTACAGCAGCAACAGGACAACTTGGTGTGCTTGCAGTAATGCTAAAACCTTCTGGAATCTGGCTCACTTTGTCGCCATGGCTCATCCAAACATGAAGTTGGTCTTCACGATCTTGTAAGTTGCCAATCAGTTGGTCACGTTTAACGATATCAACTTCGGCATAACCAAACTCATGTACAGTACCCGGCTCAACTTTACCGCCTAACTGTTCAGACATGGTTTGCAAGCCATAGCAAATACCCAATACTGGAACACCCAACTCAAACACTACTTGTGGTGCACGTGGGCTGCCTTCTTCATGCACACTCTCAGGTCCACCTGACAAAATAATGCCATTTGGCTTAAAAGCGCGAACGTCTTCTTCAGACATATCAAAAGCATACATTTCAGAGTAAACGCCGGCTTCACGTACACGACGTGCAATGAGCTGGCTATATTGAGAGCCGAAATCCAGAATCAGGATACGATCTTCAGTAATTTGAGTATTGGTAGTCATGACAAACCACTAAATGGCAAAAGAATTAAGCGCGCCATTTTAACATTTTTCACGCTTCGGCGCACCGCAAATCATCATATATCTTATTTTTTTCATTTCTGAATCATTTCTATCGTTGAATTCTTTGACATAAATCAATATTTACTTATATTTATCAAACATCTGGATTAGTCTTAAAAACTTCATACGTATTGATAAATTCATCACATTCTATGCAACATCACCATGAATTTGATGTTAAGATGACCCGATAAAACAGGCATTACCATGGAAAGGTAAATACCATAAGCGATATTTGTCTGTGCTTAAACAATTATCCATTTTTATGGCTTGTTGCCCCCTATCAAAATCAATAGAAATCTAAGGAACAACAATGCTTCAAACTATGATTGCAGATTTCCAGCAACATTTTTGGTTGTATATCTCTATTCCTTTTATGAGTGGTTTAATTGGCTACATCACCAAGGTGATTGCCATTCAGATGATGTTTTCGCCACTTGAGTTTAAAGGCATTAAACCATTTCTAGGTTGGCAAGGCATCGTGCCACGCAAAGCCGAGAAAATGGCAACAATTGCTGTTGAACTCATGACAGCCAAGCTCATTAAACCTGAAGAAATTTTTGCACGCCTAGATCCTAAACGTATTGCCAAAGAAATAGAAAAACCACTGCTTGCCGCAGCTGAAGATATTACCCGTGATGTTGCGCAAGAGTATCAGCCGGGATTATGGGAAGGCATGCCAGAGTTTGCGCGTCAAAGACTCATTCGTCGTGTGCAATCAAAAGCGCCCGAGATTGTTGAGCACATCATGAGTGAAGTACAACGTGATGTGAACCGATATTTTGATATTAAACATCTTGTTATTAGCAACTTGCTTAAAGACAAACGCCTACTCAACAATATTTTTAAACGAGTGGGCAAACAAGAATTTAAATTTTTTAGTAATGTCGGATTTGTATTTGGCTTCGGTATTGGTGTGATTCAGATGCTGTGCTGGATTATCACGCAAGGTAAATACCCTTGGATGCTGCCAATGTTTGGCGGCTTTGTGGGTTTTTTCAGTGACTGGATTGCATTACAAATGATGTTTAGACCACTTTATCCTAAGAAAATATTGGGTTATACGTGGCAAGGTTTGTTTATTAAACGTCAAAATGAAGTTGCCGCCGACTACGCAGCGTTAATTTCCAAACAGCTTTTAACTTCTCGCCACATGATGGAAGAATTATTTTCTGGTACACATTCTGCACGTGTTATTGATCTGGTTAACCGCCATGTCAAACAAGAAATTGATATGCAAGCAGGTGTGATTCGTCCACTTGTTGTTTACGCAATTGGCGGAGAAAAATATCAGGATATGAAATCGCAAGTTGCTGAACGTATTATGCAACGACTTCCAGAGACGATGAAATACGTAGAATCTTATGCAGAAGATGCTATGAATATTCGCAGTACTTTAATTGAACGTATGCAAAAACTAACACCATCTGAATTTGAAGGTATGTTACGTCCTGCGTTTAAAGAAGATGAGTGGGCACTCATTGCAGTAGGTGCAGTACTTGGTTTTGTGGTTGGGGAATTACAAATCCAGTTCATGCTCTAATTTTACGTTCCTAGAAATAAAAAAAACCGGATGAGTTAATCATCCGGTTTTTTTTTGTCTTGAATATTATTTCTCGATTGCATGATCCAAACTAATACGTCCAGCGCCATGAAGCATCAGGAAGAATAAACCACCTGCCATTGCAAGGTTTTTCATGAAATGGATGCCATTGTTATATTGCGCTGCTGCATCAGCACCACCTTGGTGGAATAAAAATGCAGTAAGAATACTAAAGATTCCAAGTCCAAAAGCCGCAAAGCGTGCTTGGAAACCAAATAACAAGGCTAAACCACCACCAAACTCAACCAAGATCACTAAAGGAAGAATTCCAGCTGGAACCCCCATTGCTTCCATATATCCAGCAGTTGCTGCATAACCGGTAATTTTCCCCCAACCTGCAACAAGGAAGATATAGGCGATAAGAAGACGCGCAATAAGGCTAATGAAACTGTCTGCGCCTGATTGCGTTACGATATTTTTGACCACTACATTTGGATTAAACATATTGCCACCTTTATTTAAATGCTTATTTATTGATGAGCTCATTCTAGGTTTGGGACATTGATAATTAAATACTCAAAATCCATATATATCGTTGCATAAACGAGATGATCAATTTGTATTTTTTTGATGCTTTATACTGACTTTCTATAGGCTCACTGCTAGGATTTGAGCACGGTTTACCACTTGCTCTTATCATGGAACTTATTGATTTTATTCTACACGTTGATCAACATCTCGCCGAATTTATTATAAATTACGGAACGTGGATTTATGGCATTCTATTTTTAATTATTTTTGTTGAAACCGGTTTAGTGGTTATGCCGTTCTTGCCGGGAGATAGTTTGCTATTTGCAGCTGGTGCTTTAGCAGCATCTACAGGTTCGATGGATCCATGGGTACTGGGCACTCTACTCTTCATTGCTGCCGTTTTAGGTGACACAGTAAACTACCATATTGGACGTTTTATCGGTCCACGTGTGTTTGAAATGAATTCCCGATTCATTAATAAACAGCACTTAGTTAAAACTCAAGAATTCTTTGCTCGCCATGGCGGCAAGACGATTATTTTTGCTCGCTTCGTTCCATTTGCCCGCACCTTTGCGCCTTTTGTTGCTGGGGCTGGTAGCATGAACTATAAGTTTTTCCTAACTTATAACCTGATTGGAGCATTGTGTTGGGTCGCTTCTTTTGTCACTTTAGGCTATTTATTTGGAAATATGCCAATCGTTAAAGATAACTTTACCCATCTTATTTTCGGCATCATTATTATTAGTGTTTTACCAGGCATCATCGGATTTATACGTGAAAAACTCAAAAACCGAAAAGCCAATGTTCAAGACTAATTAGAAGAAACGGAATACCACCGGAAGCATACATAAAATGAGCAACATGGCCGATCCTTTATATAAATGATCGGCTTTTATTTTTTTGATTGGACCCGCTAACAACGCTCGTCCAAAAAGCATCCAGAAACTTGCTGCCGGAATCAGGATTAATGTAAAAACACCAAATACAATAAGAAAATTTTCAGGCGAATTCCATGCTTCAACAGGAAAGATACCGGCTGCAAATAGCAAAGCTTTAGGATTCTTTAAGGTTGATAAGAATAATTGACGTGGCCGAATATTGCGATGACTTTGACTGAACTGTTGTAAATGGGTGTTCTTCCATAAGTGAAAAGCAAGCCAGAATACATAAAGTACACTCGTAATATGCAAAATGAGCAGTAGTGCTGGCCAAATTGGAGCAGCTAAATGAATAAAGACAGCCCAAAAGCTAATACCGTAGGCATAGCCTAACCATTCCATTGGGATAAGCCAGAATGCTTTAGATAAACCTTGAGAATGAGCAGCGGTTGCAAGTAAAGCATTTGTCGGCCCCGGAATAAGCAAAACAGCCAACATTGCCAATACAAAAAACCAACTCTCAATCATAAAATTTCCACAACATCCAAGATGGGGCCACCTTAAACGAAATAGGCAAAATATAGCAAGTTTGTGAGGGCTTTTGATTATAGAAAATACAGAATTTATTAAGCTTTAAAATTTAAAATACATTGATTTATATTAATTTTATTATGAAACATTTTGCTAAACTTTATTCATCACAATATGCCTTAATTAGCATATTGTGATGCAAAATCGACTATTAATTCACCTTTTTTCGAACAATAATCGGGCAATTTTTAAACTGAGCAGCCTGAACTATTGCTTCTTGCTGACCTAAAACACGTGAAAGTTCGGTATTTTTCGTTGAAGAAGATTGTCCCATATTTACAGAGATAGATGGACCGAATCCCCAACCGCCTCGTCCCCAACCACCGCCGAGTCCAAGTCCAACACCCATACCGGTACTTTTCGGAGTTTGTACACCATTATCGATATATTGTTGGATACGGTTATATTCACTTTGTAGCTGCTGACAGCCCAAAGATTGATATTGAGTCGGAGACACGTAAGTCGGTTTTACCGTCGTAGCACAAGCGCCGAGTAATAAAGTGGCTGCCACCAAAGGCGCAATATATAAGCCTTTCATCATTTTTCTCTTATCGTTTTGGCTCAATTTCACCAAACAATGTCTCATAAGCTTGAGTCAATTTATGTTCTGGTGCCAAATGAGCCAAAGGTAAATTTTTCTGATGCGATTCTTTCATTAAAACCGAAGGCGGTAACATGCTATTAAGTACAGGCAACCCTTCATCTTTCAACTGCTGAACCACTTCCCGAGGTAATTTTGCTTGAGCTTGAAATTGGTTGACGACAATTCCTTCAATTTCCAAGCGATCATTATGATCATCTTGCGTTTCGAGAACATTTTCAATCAATGTTTGTAACGCACGCTTTGAAAAGACATCACAATCGAAGGGAATTAAGACTTTATCTGCTGCTATGAGTGCCGATAAAGTAAAAAAGTTAAATGCAGGTGGTGTATCTATATAGATACGATCATATCGTCCAATTAAGTTTTGAATTGAATCACGTAATTTATAAATTTTATGTTTACTTTCAAGAGCATGTTCAAGAGCACCAAGTGTTGGGCTAGCAGGAAGCACATCTAATTTTGCAAAGGGAGTTGAGTGTACAAAGCTATCAATATCTTTATTTCGTGGGGCTTTTAAAATCGAACCTAATGCATTACCGATTAACCCCTTTTGTTGATTATTTCCCAACACATCATCAAAGAAATTTTCGATATTTGGTTCTAAAATTGATTTTTCAGCAGAATAGGTTGCGTCATCCCCTAAAAGGTACTGACTAGAGTTGGCTTGAGGATCAAGATCAATGACCAACGTCCTTAAGCCATGTTTGGCACTAATTGCGGCCAAATTTACAGTAATACTTGATTTCCCTACACCGCCTTTTTGGTTAAACACCACACGAGTTAACATGTTTCCCTCTGCATATTTTTTTACTGTACGCAGTTTAACCTAGAGCTTAAGCAAAAAGGCAAAGAATGTAGAACAATTAAGCAAAAACAGGTTTCACAATTACTAAAATAATAATAGCAATAAATGCGATCGCACTAATGATTAAACCCGCCCTACGTTGTGCCAATAAAAGAGTGTCATCTTTTTTAAAGGCTTTCATCAGCGAAGATAACAAGACTAAAAATAGAATAATTTTAGCGTAAAACCACGGCTGTACCTGAAAGTCTTTCATGACCAATAAAATTGCGCCCGTAATAAAAACTACGGTAAATGATAGATGCTGTAAGGCAACTAATATTTTACGTCCCGCGGGGTTTGGTTGCTCCCCTTGCACGCCTACAAACAGAGTTGAAGCGCGCAAGACAAAAACCATAAGTGCGGCAGCCACGGCAGTCATATGAATAATTTTAGTGAGTAAATGTGCATCCATGAAATTAGCCCTTAGCTTTTAGGTGCATGTGCACATTCTGGGCTAGCAGGTGCTTGTCCTTGCCACTCACTTGGTAAATAGGCATGAATTGCTAAAGCGTGAATTTGACCTGGATTCATTAAGTCTGAAGCTAAGGCATAAACTTTTTGATGACGTTGAACTAAACGTAATCCGTTAAATTCTTCACTCACTACAATCACTTTAAAATGTGACTCTTTACCTGGGAAATAACCACCATGTCCAGCCGACTCATTAATAACTTCCAAATGGCTAGGTGCAAGGGTTTGTAACCGTTCAATCAATTGTTGTTCAAGGCTCATAGCTTTTCCTTTACGATTATTCGTATATTTGAACCTAGTATACCCTGTCTACACACAAACAAAAGTTGCTCTTGTATGCTTTGGCCTCAAACAAAATGTCTATTTATTCGGCAACTTAACGATAAAAATACATCTAATTGCTCATTTCTGTTTTTATTTTATGCAATCAGCATATTTATTTGCATAAAGTTGTTGACCCATGTTTCGCTTAATGTATTATAAGCGGCACGCGGGAATAGCTCAGTTGGTAGAGCATAACCTTGCCAAGGTTGGGGTCGCGAGTT
>NZ_JASCAI010000027.1:0-48807 GCF_029967875.1 Acinetobacter sp. V89_4 | reverse complement strand
ATTCCAAAGATTCCAAAGATTCCAAAGATTCCAAAGATTCCAAAGATTCCAAAGATTCCAAAGAAATATTAGAGCAAATGCTCTACTCTCAAGCTATATTTCGCTCTATCTTGTTATTTGCTTTGATTACTTTTCATTATTACTGATCTATAAATTGTTCCACGTGGAACGTTGAATTGTTTTTTTGATTCTTAAATAAAAAAAGCAGGATTACTCCTGCTTTTTATCACTACAGAACATTCTTAGTCAGTGAACGTTACACGTGCAATTGCTTTTTTACCTGACTGAATAATGAAAGTACCGTTTTCTTTTACAGCGAAACCTGCATCAACAGCTTTCCAGTCAACTTTTACTGCACCACGAGCTACTGCATCTTTTGCAGCTGCAGCATTCGGATTTAATCCAGCTACACGTAGAATCGTGGCAATAAAGATTTCTCCACCAAACTCACCACGCGAAATAGTCACCTCGGGGGTGTCTTCTGGTACTTCACCTTCTGTAATAAGGTTGCCAGCACTTTTATGTGCATTAGCGGCAGCTTCTGCATCATGGAAGCGCTCAACTAACTCAAGTGCAAGAATACGCTTTACTTCTTGTGGATTACGACCAGCAGCAATTTCATCTAATAAAGCTTTGATCTCATCCAGAGATTTAAAACTTAATAAATCGAAATAGCGTTCAATTAAAGAGTCTGGCATTGATAATACTTTTTGGTACATTGCCCCTGGTGTATCAAATACACCAATATAGTTACCTAAAGATTTAGACATTTTATTTACGCCATCTAAACCTTCTAGAATCGGCACAGTGATACACACTTGGGATTCTTGGCCATAACGGCTTTGTAATGTACGACCCATGAGTAAGTTAAAGGTCTGGTCTGTACCGCCTAACTCAACGTCAGCTTCAAGCGCAATTGAGTCATAACCTTGAACTAAAGGATATAAAAACTCATGAATTGCAATTGGCTGATGGTTGCTATAGCGCTTAGTAAAGTCATCACGCTCTAACATACGAGATACAGTTTGCTGACTTGCTAACTGAATAAGGTCAGCAGCAGACTTTTGATTAAACCATTCTGAGTTAAAACGTACTTTTGTTTTATTCGGGTCTAATATTTTGAAAACTTGTTCTTGATAAGTTTTAGCGTTGGCTTCTACTTGTTCACGTGACAACGGGGGACGAGTCGCGCTTTTACCAGTTGGGTCACCGATCATGGCTGTATAGTCACCAATTAAGAAGGTAACTTCATGGCCCAAATCTTGGAAAGTTTTTAATTTATTAATAAGAACCGTATGTCCTAAATGTAAATCTGGTGCTGTAGGATCGAAACCAGCTTTAATTTTAAGAGGACGATTCTCTTTGAGCTTTTTCAGTAAATCTTCTTCTGAAATAATTTCGTGCGTGCCTCGTTGGATGAGGGCAAGCTGTTCTTCGGCGGGCAAGAAATTTGACATCACAAAACCTAAACACATCAGTTATTCAATTTGTGCGATATACTAACATTTTTTCAGCGTCTTGCAGGGGAAGTTGCATATGAGCGCAATCTATATCGGCGTAATGACTGGCACTAGTATGGATGGTGTGGATATTGTTGCGGCTTCATTTGAGCCACTACAACTTCATGCTACTCTTACAGTTCCATTTGAACCCGAGTTACGTGATGAGCTTATGGCGTTAACTTTGCCTGATGACAATGAAATTGACCGCATGGGTAAAGCTGATGTTGCTCTAGCCAAAATGATTGGTCATGGCATTAATACTCTCATTGAAAAAAACCAGTTAGATCGTA
Source organism: Acinetobacter sp. V89_4 (assembly GCF_029967875.1). Classification (NCBI taxonomy): domain Bacteria; kingdom Pseudomonadati; phylum Pseudomonadota; class Gammaproteobacteria; order Moraxellales; family Moraxellaceae; genus Acinetobacter; species Acinetobacter sp. V89_4. The sequence goes on along the minus strand of NZ_JASCAI010000027.1, from coordinate 47,015 downwards.
GTCAAATTAAAGCAATTGGGTCGCATGGACAAACCATTCGTCACCGTCCAGAACATGGTTTTACTTTACAAATTGGTGATCCCAACATCATTACTGAAATCACTCAGATTCCGGTTGTTTCAGATTTTCGTCGTAGAGATATGGCAGCAGGCGGTCAAGGCGCACCATTGGTTCCAGCTTTCCATCAAGCACTATTTCAACATCCAAGTATTCATCGTGTGATTTTGAATTTGGGTGGTATTGCTAATGTGAGTATGTTGCCTGCCAATAATGCTGACGGCGTATTTGGTTTTGATACAGGTCCTGCAAATATTTTGATGGATGCGTGGTGCCATCGTCATACAGGCCATCCATATGATGAAAATGGTGACTGGGCAGCTTACGGTCATCCTATTCGCTCGTTACTCGATCGTCTTCATGCGCATGAGTATTTTTCTAAAGAACCCCCTAAGAGCACAGGTCGTGAAGACTTTAATATTGACTGGTTAGATGATCAGTTAATCGATTGGCGAAATGATTTAACTTACGATGAGTTAGAAGATACACCTGAAAACATCCAAGCTACCCTATTAAAGCTTACTGTGCGTGCCATTCAAAAAGCGATTTATCGCTCTGAGATGGAAACAGGTGAAGTATATGTATGTGGCGGTGGTGCTTATAACTCTTATTTATTAGAGCAATTACGCTGGCGTCTTCGTAAGCACAATTGGTCTGTTCAACCTACAGATGTTTTAGGGCTCTCCCCTACTTGGGTTGAGGCTACAGCATTTGCATGGTTAGCAATGCGTTTTGTAAATGGTTTAAGTGGTAATTTACCAGCAGTAACAGGTGCTTCGGATTTCAGAATTCTAGGTACGATCACAGTAGTATAAAAACTACTTATTGATTTGATTGGTTAGATTCGACCTCATAGCACATTTACTGACCCGAAATGCTGTTATTTAAATGAGCATAAAAACTCATGATAAATGCCGACAAAAATAATTTAAGGCATGTTTGTATGGATCTGACTAAACGTATTTCTCAATACACACGTGGGGCTTGGACATTCGATGTGATTGATTCAGGCCCTATAGATGGTCCACTCGTTGTTCTATTACATGGTTTTCCAGAAACTGCTCATAGTTGGGAGCAAACCTCTGAATTATTGCATCAGCATCAATTTAGAACGCTTGCGATTCATCAACGTGGTTATAGTTTAAATGCTAGGCCTCAAAGCCGATTTCAATATTCACTGAGTGAACTTGTAGAGGATGTGGCAAGTTTAATTGAGCAGCTTGGTCAGCCAGTTTATTTAATTGGGCACGACTGGGGCTCGGCAATTGCCTCGGGCGTTGCGATGAAGTATCCACAAAATATTCAGCATCTCACTTTAGTTTCTGTACCCCATCAAGCTGCTTTTCTAAAAGCCTGTTTAAGCAGCAGACAACTTTTTAAATCTTATTATTTTGCAATTTTTCAGCTACCGATTCTGCCCGAACTTTTATTTAAAAAGATACCTAAATTGGGCCGTAAGTTTCTTAAGTCATCAGGTATGACCGAAGAGCAAATTACGATATTCGAAGCTGAGTTTATAAAAGAAAATAGATTATCTACGGCGTTGAATTGGTATCGTGGCTTTTTTTGGGACAAGCCTCAAAATCCGTTTAAAGCCATAGATGTCCCTGCTCTCTTTATTTGGGGTAAACATGATATTGCCGTTACAGAAAAAAGTGCCGAGCTAAACTCACAGTATTTTAAAAATAGTTATGACGCAGTTTTTATGGATGCATCGCATTGGATTCCATATCAGAATGCACCTGAACTGGTGCAATACTTTTTAGAATCTGTCCGTGAAAAATAATGATCTGGCCAATAAAAAAACCTCTCAAAATAGAGAGGTTTTTTTATTTTTAAAATTCTTTTTAAATCGAGAACGAAGAACCACAACCACATGTTGTTGTCGCATTCGGGTTTTGGATAATAAAACGTGACCCTTCAAGACCTTCTACATAGTCAACCACTGAGCCAATTAAATATTGATAGCTAAGTGAGTCAACAAGCATTTTTACATCGCCATTTACGAATTCTGCATCATCTTCATTTACGCTTTCAGCAAAATTGAAGCCATACGAAAACCCTGAACACCCGCCTCCTGTTACATATACACGTAACATGAGATCGTCATTCCCTTCACTATCACGGAGTTGGCGTACCTTATTGGCAGCATTATCTGTCAAAACTAGAGCTTGGGCATTCATGATGATTGTTCCTCGGATTTTGCTGTGCCTTTCAAAATAAAAAAGACCCTATATTGAGTATAGCATAATCAATATAGGGTCTGTCTTCGAAGTTTAAAGCGAATCTTGAGTATTTTTATCAAGATTATTTGTAATTCTCGTCCTGTAAGCCACATTCGAAGTTTTTAGCATCTTGTTTACAACGGAATTGCCAAAGGAGTTTCATCATGCGTTTATCGTACACACCACGTTGTGTAAGGTTAATTCGAGACTCCCGCATGAGCTTTTGGTAACCTGGTTTATCGGCTGCTGGAACATCCATCCAGTATTTTTGTGGAATATCAGCTTTCATTTTACCCAAGATGGTAAAGGCACGTGGTAACTGACCTGAAACCCATTCTCTAGATTTCTGACCAAAACCAGCGGGGAACTTATCAGGACGGATAATAATATTTCCTGTGACCTGTAAGATCGGATAGTTCACGATCGCACCTTTTGTTCCTAAACCTTTTTGTAGCTCTAAAGGCTTAAATGCTGCTGCTGGCGCACCAATAATATCAACTTGATGGTTATTAAATTTCGCACCGAAATTTGTGACGTCAGCACTAACCGCCTGTGCCCCGACCTGCTGAACCATAATTTTTTGTGCTTCATCATAGTCAAGAACAGCAATTTTCTTACCTGCGGCTTTCGCTACTGTATTGATGCTGCGATCGTTTACTAGAAGGTAAGCATCACCAACTGGAATAACACCGACAACCTCATAGCGACCATTAACCATATATTTACTAAAAGTTGGACTCGCTAAACCTTGCATGATTTTTACAGCAAGCTTGAGATCAGGAATGGCCCCGATTGCGTCTAATGACCCAGTAAATGAGTTAAACTGACGGCCACGCATCCCTGACACACTAATACCATCACATTTGCCTGCTTTAAAATCTTCAGCAATCACGGCTTCATTTTGGTTTACTTTAAGTTCAATATCAGCTCCCCAGTTTTTCGCGGCAAGTTGATAATCCTTCATCAGCGCATAGACATCGCCATTTTTACCAACGAAGTCAAAAACACATACTGTTTGTTTAGCCTGAGCTGCAAAAGAAACTGTGGTGAGTCCCATCGCAAGTAATAGAATTTTGGAAAATTGCATATTCTTTTTCCTTTCCTTGTGGAGTTTTTGTTTTTCGATACCAAGAAATTTCACACCGATCAGGTATGAATCGGATAGGCCTCATATAAAAATCATGATGGAATATTTGTATAGACCCTATTTGCTTTTATGATTTTATTTCCATGAAAAATAGATAGCGATTGACCTATCTATTAGCAATTATTTTAATCACTCAAGTCCTTGATCCATTTTTATACCTTCATGTTTCCTTATGAAGTTTTTATCTAAATTTAGCTTAACGTCTTTCTAACTAACCACAATGGCAGAATTGACAGCACATATAAAACAAAAAGCCTAGAACTAGGTCTAGGCTTTCTGAAAGAAATTAAGATTATTCACCAGGCATTGAACATTCAAAGTTAGCCTTGTCTACAGAACAACGTGCTTTTTTCAATACAGACATCATTCCTGCATCGTAAACACCGCGTTTAGTTAAGTCCATACGGCCATCACGCAACATTTTTTGATACTTAAGTTTGTCTTCTGCACTTAAGTTCATTTTGTATTTGCCAGGAATTTGCGCTTCTAAACGGTTGATCATTGCAAAGTTCTTAGGTAACTGTTTAACAAACCAATCACGAGATTTTTGACCAAAACCAGCTGGGAATTTATCAGAACGTAATACTAGATCTGCTGTAACGTGTAGTACAGGGAAGTTCCACATTACACCGTTTGCACCTAAACCTTTATTTAACTCTAATGGTTTGTAAGCATAAGCAGGCGCACCTACCATATCTACCTGACCATTGTTAAATTTCGCGGCAAAGTTTGAAATATCAGAAAGAACCGCTTGAGCACCTACACGTTGCACCATAATTTTTTGTGCATCGTCATAACCTAACACGGCGAATTTTTTACCCGCAGCTTTTTCAACAGAGTTGATGTTTTTGTCACGTACGAAAATGAATGCTGAACCTAGCGGAGAAATACCAGCAACTTCGTATTTTTTACCACCCATATTAGTGGTCATTTTTGCTGCATTACGCGCATCTAATACATAAGTAATTGCACGTTGAGCGATTTGGTTATTTGGAACACCACCGAGTGAGTCGATAGATCCTGCGAATTTGTTATATTGGCGTGCACGCATTGCTGTCATTGCTACAGCATCACATTTACCCGCTTTAAAATCATTATCAGCAACAGCCTCGTCCTGACGAGGAACTAAGTTAATTTCAGTACCCCAGCCTTTTGCAGCTAGAGCCCATTCTTCCATCATTTTATATGAGTCGCCTGCTTTTCCTAAGAGGTCGAATACACATACGGTACTCGCTGCTTGCGCTGAAGCAGAAAAACCAACAACAGAAGCGGCAGCCATAGCAAGTACGATTTTTTTCATTTTCTTCATCCTTCCACGGAACAGATTTTTTGTTTGAAGTTTCCTTTCAAAGACAGATATTAATCATGTTTTTTAGAAAAAAATAGAGCTTTTACTCAAATATTTTTATCTAATTGAACCATTGTTTGTTCAATTTAAATTATTTATTAGTGGTAAAAATCACTAAGTTTCCGTAAGTTACTTTTTATATTCACAATTTTCATACCCATATTCAGCTTTGAAATATATGTAGCGTTTTTGTGTTTAAAAAACAAACTACTCTCCATTAAGGGTACATTCAAAATTAGTTCTTTCAACCGTACAACGAGCACGCTTCAGCACACTCATCATTGTTGCATCATATACACCTTGTTTTGTTAAGCTGAGGCGACCTTCACGTAAAATTTTTTGATATTTAGTTTTATCTTCGGCTGAAAAATTCATTTTAATTTTTGAGGGTACACCCATTTCTAGCCGTTTTATCATGGCAAAGTTTTGGGGTAATTGCTGTAGAAACCAAGCACGTGACTTTATACCGAAATCTGTAGGGAACTTATCACTTCGAGCAATTAAATCACCCGTAACGTTAACTACTGGGAAAGTAAACATTGCTCCTTTCCCTCCCACCCCTTTACCAATCTCTAAAGGTTTATAAGCATAAGCTGGTGCCGCAATTGCATCGACTTGTCCACTATTAAACTTTTTCACAAAATCGGTAATTTCTGATGGAATAGGCTGCGCGCCAACACTTTCCACCATAATCTTCTGTGCTGTGTCATATTGCAAAATAGCAAATTTAGTACCGCGTACTTTTTCAATTGAATTCAGGTTTTTATCTCTTACAAATAAATAAGCCAATCCAATCTGAACAATCCCGACGACTTCGTAATTGGCTCCATTTTGTGCAGTTACCATACGATGTTTATTACGTTTATCTAAAACGTAGCTAATTGCTTTTTGGGCAATGGCATTACTGGTTACTCCACCAATCGCATCAATCGAACCTGCAAATTTATTGTAATTTCTCGCCCGCATGGAAGTCATATAAGCGGCATCACACTTGCCTTCACGCAGCCTACGGTCAACCAAAGCTTCATCTTGAAATGGAATTAAAGTGATATCTGCTTGCCACTCTTTCGCTGCAAGCGCCCACTCTTCCATCAGTTTATAGGATTCACCTGACTTTCCTAATAAATCAAACACACACACATTTTGTCCCGCATGTGCTGTTCCCATAGCACAGCAAAATGCTGCGCCAATTATCCCCAATCTTTTTTTCATTTGACTTTCCTTAGTCTAGTTTTATTAGTAGCTCATTAATCAACCAAAATTTAAACTGTTTTTATTTTAGCCATATTTTTTTAAATGTGTTCTATCTTGTTCAATATTTTGAGAATTTCGGACGAATAGCGAAATTTAGAATGTCTTGATATATGTAATTATTAACAGCTGCTCACTAAAATCCGGAAAGTTTTGTTTTCATCGGCAGTTCTCTTTAAAATACAGCATCCCTAACTCACCTCGATACAATAAGATGATTCAATTTGACCAAGTTTCTTTACGCCGCGGTGGACGTGTTCTATTTCAAAAAGCGTCTATGCAATTACACCCAGGTTGGAAGATTGGTCTAACTGGTGTAAATGGTGCAGGTAAGTCAACATTATTTGCTGCATTACTTGGAAGTTTAGGTGCCGATGAAGGTTCACTTACTCGTCCTACAGGCTGGACTGTAGCGCATATGGCTCAAGAAATAAAAGCCTTAGATATGCCTGCAATTGATTTTGTTCTTTCAGGTGATGAAGAATTTTGGGATATTCAAAATAAGCTTGCTCAACCAGATCAACTGACTGATTTTGAATTGGCTAAATTGCATGGCCGCTTTGATGAAATTCATGGTTATTCAGCTCCATCTAAAGCAGCCCAACTCATGGCTGGTCTTGGTTTTCTAGAAAATCAATTGCGTTTGAATGTTGAGAGTTTCTCAGGTGGATGGCGTATGCGCTTAAATTTGGCGCGTACCCTTATGAGTCGTTCAGATTTATTATTACTAGATGAACCAACCAACCATTTAGACTTGGATGCAATTCTGTGGTTAGAAGATTGGCTTAAAGCCTATGAAGGTACACTCATCCTCATTTCACATGACCGCGACTTTTTAGATGCGATTACTGATCATATTCTTCACATCGAAAATCAGGAACTCACGCTTTACACCGGAAACTACTCTACATTTGAAACTACGCGTAGTGAACGTCTTGCCCAACAACAACAAGCTTTTGAGAAACAAGAAGAAACACGTGCTCATCTACAAAAGTTTATTGACCGTTTTAAAGCAAAAGCGACGAAAGCTCGTCAGGCGCAGAGTCGTATTAAACAACTTGAGCGCATGCAGCAACTTGCACCCGCTCATGTAGATACGCCGTTTACATTTAGTTTCCGTGAACCCACCAAAATGAGTTCTCCTTTGCTGACTTTAGACAATGCCAGTATTGGTTATGGTGATAAACAAATAGCTGAAAAAATCAGATTACAAATTACACCAACCTCACGTATTGGTTTACTTGGTATGAACGGTGCAGGTAAATCAACATTGATTAAGAGTTTAGTTGGTGATTTACCACTCTTAGGAGGTGAACGTAAAGCTTCTGAACTGCTTAACATTGGTTACTTTGCGCAGCACCAAATGGATGCTTTAGATGGGCATGCTACTCCAATGTTACAGCTTGCTCGTATAGCAGATAAAAAAATTAGTGAAGCCACTCTACGTTCTTTCTTAGGTAGTTTTGGCTTTAGTGGTGAACGCATGGATACGCCATGTGAAACCTTTTCTGGTGGAGAGCGCGCCCGTTTAGCCCTCGCACTCATTGTATGGCAGCGTCCAAACGTTTTAATTCTCGATGAACCGACGAACCATTTAGATCTAGATATGCGTCATTCACTGAGCATGGCATTACAAGACTTTGAGGGTGCTGTTGTACTGGTTTCCCACGAACGTCAACTCATTGCAAGTGTTTGTGACGAGCTTCTATTGGTACACGGCGGTAAATGTACCGAATTCGAAGGTGATTTACAGGATTATGCAAAATGGCTACGTGAAGCACGTCAGCAACTCATTAATGCTCAAACTGCTGTGGCTCAGAATAATTCGTCCTCTACCACTGCTGCTGCCCCAGCTAAAGTTGATAAAGAAGCACAGCGTAAAGAAGCAGCTCGCCGTCGTGAACAGACTCGACCTATTCGTAAAAACATTGAAAAAGTTGAGTCTCAAATTGAGAAGCTTCAACCACAGCTTGCCAAAATTGAAGAATCTCTAGCAGACACATCTCTATATGAGGCTGCACGTAAAGACGATTTACTCAAACTTATGAATGAACAGACTGAGCTGAAGGCTAAACTTGAGCAACATGAAGAGCAGCTTTTAGAACTTATGATGGAGTTAGAAGAAATGGAAGCTTCTTTTGATTAATCTATTTTCTAAAATAAAAAAGCCGATTTCTTAATCGGCTTTTTTATTAATTAATAAGGGGTATAAAAAGCCCCTAATTCATTTAAATTGCTATTTACAGGTAAAGGCCAAACATTGCTTGATTGGCTATCTGCGATATATAGATCATAACCGCCTCGACTACCTGTTTGTCCGGCAAGAGACACCACCATGTAACGCTGATCTAAAGGCGCTGGATCGGAAGTATCATAATTAATGCTGTTGAATGGCAAACGTGTGGTTTGTTTATTAGCTATATCATAGAGATAGATTTGATCATGGGCATTTGTTGAGCTATACCAGCGCACATATAAAAACTGACTGCCTTGCCACCATACTGGATAATATGAGGCAATATTGGTCAGTTGTGTATCATAGGCACCCGACTGATCAATACTGAAAACTCTAGAATTATTTCCAGCACCTTTCGCATACAAGATTTGGGTAGTATTTACCATCGGGTAAGGCATCGATTCTTCTATGTCCCAACCATTTTGAGTGACAGAAGTAATCGTCCGATCCGTCATTTTAACGATTTTTAAATCGCCATTTTGTTTAAAAATAATACGCTGGTTATCTATGAATTTTGGATCTTCATCACGTTTATTATTTCCCTGAGTTAAGTTAATGGGTAACTCACTACTACCCACTTTCCAAGCATACACATCCCATGCATCGCCATAATGCTGCCCAGAGTTAACCCCCATAAAAGTTAACCATTTTCCATCTGAGGAAAAATGACCATTCATCATATGGTCGATTTTCCAGTTTGTGCCCAGTAATGTAGTCTGTTGCGTTGTGAAGTTATAAAGATAAAGCTTACTGTCCCATGCGTCATAATCACTATAACGATGAAATACTAATTTGCCATAAAAGGTCGGGACTGTAGCAGCATGCAATTGAAACACACTAGTGACAAAAACAATGCTACCCAATATGAGTTTATAAATCTTTTTCATAATTATATTGCCTATTGTTATTAGTAAGTACCGCCTAGAGAATATAACTTCCAATAGTTTAGGTGTTAAACAGAATGCTTTTCTGGATACAAAAAAAGGGCTAATGATGATTAGCCCTTTCCCATAAAAAATCAATTATCTAAATTTTTTATGATTTTCATTTCGAATTTTGACTAAATTGATTGCTTCAGTTTTTGCTTGGTCTAATTGTCCTTGCTCAACTAATGCAGTTACTTTATCAATCTCAGTAACAAGCTGATCTAAACCAGCTTGATACTCTTTTACCTGAACATTTCCCGAAGGTAAACCTTCGAGTTTATGCGGCAAATATTGCTTAGAAGAAACTGCTGCTTCACGCATTACAACAAGTTGTTGTTTCGCATTAGCAGCATCTTTCGCTTCAGCAAATGCTTTAGTGCTCTTAGCTAAAGTTTTCATATTTGTTTCTAAATCAGCTGCCCAAACAGCAGAGCTTCCTAAAAACGCACATGAGATTAACAAACTAGCTAATACTTTCTGACCCATCATCTTCTCTCCCTAGACTGATTTAGAATCGTGTTATCAATTAAGCATCAATATCCGCATTTAAAGCATTTTCTTCAATGAATGCACGACGTGGTTCCACGTCATCACCCATCAAGCAAGAGAACATACGATCTGCTTCAATCGCATCGTCAATAGTTACCTGCAACATATTACGGTTTTCAGGATCCATTGTCGTTTCCCAAAGCTGTTCAGCGTTCATCTCGCCAAGACCTTTATAGCGCTGAATCATCATACCGCGGCGCGAATCTTGCAAAATATGCTGCCAAACTTGATGGAAGTTAGCCACTTGAATACGGCGATCACCTTTTTGTAAATAAGCACCATCTTCAAGCAAACTGAACCAACTCTTCGAGTTTTTCAACAAACGTGCATACTCAGCTGAATTCAATAAAGCTGCATCAAGCAAATATGCATGTGGCAAGTTATGAACATATACTGTAATACGCGGCCAATAATGCGCAGATTTTTCACCTTGAGCATTTTCACGCTCAAATGACTCTAGTGTAATTTCTGGGCGTAGACTTGGCTGTAATCTTGTAATGATAGCTTTTACTTGATCAGCCCATTGTTGTACATAAGCCTGATCATGATTTTGATCGCTCTTGAATGCTTCTACTTCAAGTAAAGCATCCAATAAGCTAGCTGGATAACGTAAAGTTAAGCGCTGTAAGCTCTTTTGTGAAACTTGATAGTCTTGAATGACTTTTGCAAGTGCTTCACCCGTAATAGCAGGTGCTTCAGCATTGGTATGCAAAGATAGCTCATCAATCGCATTTGAAATTAAATAAGTTTCCAATGCATCATTATCTTTGATGTATTGTTCCTGCTTACCTTTTTTCAATTTATACAAAGGTGGCTGTGCAATATAGATATGCCCACGCTCAACCAATTCTGGCATTTGACGGAAGAAGAACGTTAATAACAAGGTACGAATGTGCGAACCATCAACGTCGGCATCGGTCATGATAATGATCTTATGATAACGTAACTTATCGGGATTATATTCTTCACGACCAATACCACAGCCAAGTGCAGTAATTAAAGTACCAACTTCCTGACTAGAAATCATTTTGTCAAAGCGCGCACGTTCAACGTTCAGGATTTTACCTTTCAACGGCAAAATAGCCTGCATTTTACGGTTACGGCCTTGCTTGGCACTACCACCTGCAGAGTCACCCTCGACAAGATATAGTTCAGAAAGTGCTGGATCTTTTTCCTGACAATCTGCCAATTTACCTGGTAAACCAGCGATATCAAGCGCGCTTTTACGACGCGTCATTTCACGTGCTTTACGTGCAGCATCACGTGCACGTGCAGCATCAATAATTTTACCTGCAATCGATTTTGCAGCTTGCGGGTTTTCAAGTAAGTAAGCAGAGAACTCTTTGTTCATTGCTTGCTCAACTGCTGGTTTTACTTCACTCGATACCAGTTTTTCTTTGGTTTGAGATGAGAACTTCGGATCAGGTACTTTTACCGAAATAATAGCAGTTAAACCTTCACGCGCGTCGTCACCGGTTACATTGACTTTTTCTTTCTTGATAATATTTTCATTTTCAAGATATTGGTTAAGACCACGCGTCAACGCTGCACGGAAACCTGCTAAATGCGTACCACCATCTTTTTGAGGAATGTTATTGGTAAAACAACGAACGTTTTCTTGATAACTTTCGTTCCACTGTAAGGCTACTTCTACAACAATGCCGTTATCTGTATCCGCAGTGAAATGGAAAATCTCATTCAGATGAGTTTTACCTTCGTTAATGTATTTTACGAACTCAGATAAGCCACCTTCGTAGTCATACACATGTTCAAGGTTAATTCGTTCATCACGTAAAACGATACGCACGCCCGCGTTTAAGAATGAAAGTTCACGTAAACGACGCGCTAGAATTTCTACGTTAAAGATAGTTTGGCTAAAAGTTTCTGCACTTGGCCAAAAACGTACTGTTGTACCGCTCTTATCTGTTTCACCAATCACACGTAATGGATATTGCGGATCGCCGTGTTGGTATTCTTGCTCATGCACTTGACCAGCGCGAGAAATCATTAAATGTAATTTACGCGAAAGTGCGTTTACTACAGAAACACCTACGCCGTGCAAACCACCTGAAACTTTATAGCTGTTGTCATCAAACTTACCACCTGCGTGCAGAATGGTAAGAATTACTTCCGCTGCAGAAACACCTTCTTCGGGGTGAATATCGGTTGGAATACCACGGCCATTATCAGAAACGCTTACTGACTCATCTTCATGAATAGTGACAATAATTTCATCACAATGCCCAGCTAAAGCTTCATCGATCGCGTTATCGACTACCTCGAATACCATATGGTGTAAACCGGTACCGTCGTCTGTATCCCCAATATACATACCCGGACGTTTACGAACTGCATCTAATCCACGTAATACTTTAATACTAGAGGAATCATAAGCCTTTTCATTGGTTTGTTCTGTTTGAGAGGCTGATTGAGACTCTGAACTCATGGTTTCTCCCTAGCAAATATAGGTTTATTCAAAGATGGTTAACATCAAAAAATTATGGTGAAGCAAGACTAACTTGACCGGATTCAACATTGAATAATTGATATGAAATAGACAGATCATGTAAGTGTTTTTTTACCGATGCATGATCTAAAGTTGTCATAAAAACCTGGCTACCAAGTTGGCTTAATCGTTCAATTAAACGTTGTTGTGCGGTTAAGTCTAATTCTGCTGTCAGATCATCTAATAATACCACAGTTTCCTTATTACTCGCATGTAACATTGCAATTTGTGACAGTTTTAAAGCAATAATCAGCAGTTTTTTCTGACCTCTTGATAAAACCACATCAGCGTGTCCAAACGGGGTTTTTAAGCGCAAATCTGCACGATGTGGACCATATTCGGTATACCGTCTTTCGATATCTTTTTGGTGTTGATTTAGCAGGTCTTGCATGAGGCCCTGCTCTGTATGAAAACCTGGACTGTATTCCAGTTCAATTTCAAGATCAGGGAGTAATTGGCTCAAATCATTTTGAAAAAACACATTCCATTGTTCCACAATACCCAAGCGCTGAGAGTGCAAAATTTCACCATAATCACTCAGCATTTTGTTCCACGGCTCTAAATCAGCCAACGACAAATTTCTTCGAGTTTTAAGTAACGTATTTCGCTGTTTTAATGCACGCGAATAGTATTGCCACGCAAAATAAAACTCAGGTTCCACGTGGAACATCAGCCAATCTAAAAGTTGGCGCCGTGGTTTTGCACCATGGTCAATAATGTCAGTACTTTGTGGATCAATATGCTGCAAAGGAAGTAATTTAGCAAGTTGTCCTTGAGTAGCTACGGTATCGCCATTGACCTTCATCAACTGCTCACCAGATGCTAACTTTTGCATGCCAATTTTCTCAGTACTAGACTGTGCAAAGACAATCGCATCTTCGGCAGCATACTGAATATAATTTTTAGGAATATGAGTGCGGAACGATCGTCCAGTTGCAAGCAAATGAATTGCTTCCAGAATTGAAGTTTTCCCTGAACCATTAGCGCCATAAAATATATTAAACGGTTGCAACCCTTGGAGTGCAACCGTTTTTAAATTACGCACACGTTCAATGTTTAAGCGCGTAAGATGCATATTAGATAGCCAGACTATACACGCATCGGCATAACTACATAAGTTTGATCAGTATGTGCTGGGTCTTGAACCAAAACAGACTGATTCGCTTCACTCATACTCATGTTTACGTCATCGCCATCAAGTACACCCAATACTTCAAGCAAATATTGCGCATTAAATGACATTTCAAGCGGTACGTTTTGATATTGGATAGCTAAATCTTCAATCGCCTCATCTTGCTCAGGGTTATTCGCACGAAGCTGTAAAGAATCTTGATTAAAATTTAAGAAAACGCCACGCAATTTTTCATTACTCAAAATTGCCACACGTTGCAATGATTGCTTAAATACATCATGGCTAATTAATACATGTTTATCGCCACCACGTGGAATTACACGACGATAATCAGGGAATTTTCCATCAATCAATTTTGTTGTAAAACGAACAGTAATATCACCCTGCTCTTTGTCACGACTTGGCGTATTGATGGTTACATTTAACAACTCACGACCAATCAACAATGTTAATTGCTCATCTTCAATACTCAATAAGCGCTGTAATTCACCAACAGCTTTACGAGGTACAATAGCCTGAACCAATTGAGATGATGTAGAAGAAGCCGTAATTTCACAAAGTGCTAAACGGTGTCCATCTGTTGTTACTGCACGTAATTGATTTTCATCAATTTCCAATAAAGTACCTGTTAAATAGAAACGTACATCTTGTACAGCCATCGCAAAAGCAGTTTTTTCAAATAAACGCTTTAACTCACGTTGAGTTACCTGTACTTGAGTACCTTGACTATTTTCAGTCGTCAATAATGGATAATCTTCTGCTGGTAAAGTTCCTAATACGAAACGGCTATTACCAGATTTTAAGATACATCTTTGATCTTCAGTAATTTGTAAATCAATTAATGCAGCTGTAGGCAATGATTTACAAATTTCCATTAATTTACGGGCAGGGACTGTGGTTTCCCCTGCTTCAAGGCATGCCCCTTCTGTTAAAACAGTGCTCGCAACCAGTTCGACCTCTAGATCGGAACCAGTAATGGTGAGCGCCTGAGCATTAGTCTGAATTTTGACGTTTGAAAGAATATTCAATGTATGACGACGTTCTACCGCACCGACAACATGCGATAAAACATTGAGTAAACTTTCTTTAGCGATTTTCAAACGCACGATTCATTCCTCTAGCAACTTGGAGCAAATATTTCATTTTTTAGCTGTGTACTATGCTGCACTTACGTAGACTTTGCAACAAGGTCTTATTATTTCATTAACTCTGAAGTAGACGCAGTAGATTTTTATAATCTTCGTCAAAAATTGGATCTTCTCCGCGCAGACTGGTTACTTTTTCACAAGCATGCATCACAGTACTGTGGTCGCGTCCACCAAAAGCCATTCCAATTTCAGGAAAACTATCACCGGTCAATTCACGAGCAAGTCCCATTGCTAACTGACGTGGTCGAGCATAAATTCGCGTACGTTTGGGTCCTACTAATTCTTTTAATGGGATACGGAAATACTCACTCACCACGCGCTGAATATTTTCTACACTAATTGTTCGTGCACGGATAGCCAATACATCTTTTAAAGACTCACGCACAACATCAAGATCAATTGGCGCACCTTTAAAACGAGAAATTGCAACGACTTTATTAAGTGCCCCTTCTAGTTCACGTACGTTAGCAACCACTTGTTGTGCAATAAATAGTGCACAATTTCGAGGTAAATCAACGCCGCTATTTTCCGCTTTCTTTAATAAAATTTCGATACGAGTTTCAATATCGGGTGGTTCAACACCTACTGAAAGTCCCCAAGAAAAACGGGAAACTAAACGTGGATCTAACTCTGTTAATTCTTTTGGATAACGGTCTGAAGTTAAAATAATTTGTTTAGATTCATCAAGTAAAGCATTAAATGTATAGAAAAACTCAACTAGACTCGCCTCTTTACCTGCTAAGAGATGTATATCATCGACCAACAATAAATCCAAAGAACGGCAGTTCTTCTTAAATTCTTCTACTTTGCCTTTTTGTAAAGAACTCACAAAATCCTGAACAAAACTCTCAGAAGTCATATACATCACACGAGCATTTGGTTTGGCTTGTAATAAAGCATTACCAACTGCTTGCATTAAGTGTGTCTTACCTAATCCTGTAGGACCGTATAAAAACAAAGGGTTATGCTGGGAAGCACCTAATTGAGTTAATACTTTTCTACATGTTTCAGCAGCCATCTGGTTCGAACGGCCTTCAACAAATAAAGAAAAAGTAAACTGAGGATTCAGTAGTTTCTTTTTTGATGTTTTCGGATTGACGACACTATTCGCATGTGGGCTAGAAACAGACTCAGGCTCTTTTTTTACTTTAATACTTTGTGGTGGTGCAGTTTGCAAAGCAGCTGTAGTGGTTGCTGGTTGTTCGCTCGATGACAAAATACTCCCAGGACGAGAATCAACTAAAATCTCAACCTGACGTACACGTCCTTCTGACAACTGCTCAGCCAATATAGAAATTAATTCTAAATGATTCTCTTGAATGTAACGCGTCCAATAAGGGTTAGGAGCATAAAGACGTAGTATCCCTTCTACTTCTTCAGCAACTAATGGGCGAATCCACATCGCAAAGACGTTATCAGAGAGCTCTTGTCGCAAGCGAGTTAAGCAGTCTGTCCAAAGCATGTGTATCCCCTATTTTTGCGTTTTTAAATTCAAACAATCTAAAGATTCACCCTTCCATATGAGAAGGGGTCGCCATTCTAACCAAGTTATCCACATCTGTCATGACGAATTCGAGTGATTTTGTCTAAAAAGAAAACTCTTGTGAATAAATTTAAATTCAAAATCACTTGTGTATAACTTTTTGCACAACCTGTGGATAAATTATCACACAAACTTATCCACAATCCATAAATATAATAAAAACAGAGTTATCAACAACCCAAATATATGTTTTTTAAATTTAAAAGTGCGAAATCCACAGAAAAAACCGCTCCTAATAAGAATAAATATAAATTTTAAAATTTGAATTTATTTAATAGGGGTGTGATCTTTTGTGGATAACTGCAAAATATGAATTTAAATTCAAATGCAGCAAATCAAAGCCAAGATGATATCTTGTTTTGTTGATAAATATGTATATAAGGTGTGTATATAATAAAAGTTCTAATAAAAATAGACAATTACTTTGTGTATAACTTTAAAAGCTATATATTGCACTGAATTATGACAATCATAAAAAGAAGTAGAGAGATTAAAAATTTGGGTTAAATACAAAACTTTCTTGGTTTTTCATTGACAGCGTAAACATTGCACAATAAAATCGCGGACCTTTATAGAAAGATCATTTTTGGGAGTTTCGATATGAAACGTACTTTCCAGCCATCTGAATTAAAGCGTAAACGCGTTCATGGTTTCCGTGCTCGTATGGCAACTAAAGCTGGTCGTCAAGTATTAGCTCGTCGTCGTGCAAAAGGTCGTCATAGCTTAACTGTTTAATACTGTTACGCTGACCAGACTTGGGTGTGATGACACTTTACAATTTTAGCACAGATGTGCGAATACGCTGTGCTGCAGATTATAAAAGTGTATTCGATGGTGCGCTTTTTAAAGTGCATCAACCCCATTTTTTATTTCTTGCAAAATTAACCGAACAGCCTAATAGCCGTTTGGGTATTGTTGTTGCTAAGAAAAAAGTGCGCCGTGCGCATGAAAGAAATCGAATAAAACGTCTTGCTCGTGAGAGCTTTCGTCTACATCAGCCGAATTTTGGATCAGATATAGATATTGTGGTAATGCCGAAAGTCGGTATAGAAGCGATTACGAATGCTGAGCTATATCAACAATTAGATTTTGCTTGGCAAAAATTACAACGCTTAGCAAAAAAACATTCTAAAGTTGGCACAACCTCGCAGAATTAAGAGATAGCCAATGGTTCGTTTTCTACGTTGGTTGATTCGACTGTATCAAATTGCGATTAGTCCGCTTCTTGGACCCCGTTGTCGTTATATCCCGACCTGTTCCCAATATGCGATAGAAGCATTGCAAACTCATGGTGCAATCAAAGGCGTTTGGTTATCTTCTAAACGAATTTGTCGTTGTCATCCGTGGGGTGGATCTGGATATGATCCGGTACCCCCAAAAGCAATTCGTTTTATTTCGTTTCATCAAATAGATTCTCAAACGCATCATGTTGCTGTACCCTTTCGTGATCGTTTACTGAAGCAAAATCTCTCTAACCATTTGGGGTAATAGATATGCAACAATGGGCCAGGTTTGCAATTCTCGGGGCCATGTTTGTCACCGCATATTTGCTCATTTTGGCTTGGCAAAAAGATTATGGAAATGCTGCAACTGCACCGCAAAAACAAGCGGCGGCTGTAAGTTCACATGAAGTATCTGCTGATTTGCCAAATGCTAAAAATGCAACAGTGGCTTCCGATGTGCCACAAGCAAATATTGCGCAGTCACAAACCACAGATGCAACTGCACCTGTGAATCAACAGCTTATTTCAGTACAAACTGACCTTTACCATATTTGGATCAATCCAAAAGGTGGTGATATTGTTCGTATTGAATTACTCTCACACGACAAAAGCAAAGACAGCGATCAGCCATTTGTTATGCTTGAAAATGATGCCAAGCGTACATATGTTGCTCAATCTGGCTTAATTGGTTTGAATGGACCAGATAGCAGTCGTGGTGGTCGTCCATTATATGCGGTTGAAAAAACATCATATACTTTGGCTGATGCTAAGGGTGTACAGGATCAAAAGGGTCAATCTGAAAAAGTTTTAAACGTTCCGATGGTATTTAAAACACCTGAAGGCGTTGAAATTATTAAAACTTTCACCTTTACTCAAGGGCAATATCCAATTGTTGTAAGACATCAAGTGATTAACCGTAGCCAACAAAGCTGGCAAGGTCAGATGTTTGGACAATTAAAGCGTGATAACTCTGATGATCCTGGTAAATCTTCTCAAGGTATTTTCACTCTAGGAACTTTCTTAGGTGGAGCTTGGGGAACACCTGATTCACACTACAACAAGCTTAAGTTTGCTAATTTCTCAGAAGAAAAAGTAAATACTGAAGCGAAAGGTGGATGGGTTGCGATTGTTCAGCATTATTTTGTAAGTGCTTGGATTCCTGGGAATCTTAAACTGACTCAAGCAAATGGTCAGCCTTATGTAGCTAAACTTGAATCTCGTCAATCTGCTGATCATATGAATATCATTGGTTTTACCTCACCAGTGATTAATGTTCCGGCAGGCACTTCAATGGAAGTGGACGCAAAACTTTATTCAGGTCCGAAAGTACAATCTGAATTAAAAGATTTAGCGGTTGGCTTGAATCAGACTGTCGATTATGGCTGGTTATGGCCGATTGCCAAGTTATTGTTCTTAGGTCTTCAATTCTTCCATAGCATTGTGGGCAACTGGGGATGGTCAATTATCTTACTTACCGTGATGGTGAAGATGATTTTATGGCCTTTATCTTCAAAAAGTTATCGTTCTATGGCGAAAATGCGTGTGATTGCACCAGAAATGCAACGCATGAAAGAAGAATTCGGTGAAGACCGTATGCGCTTCTCGCAAGAAATGATGGCTTTATACAAACGTGAGCAAGTGAATCCACTTTCAGGTTGTTTACCATTGTTGCTACAAATGCCAATTTTCCTTGCTTTGTACTGGGTACTCATGGAAAGTGTGGAATTACGTCACGCACCGTGGTTAGGCTGGATTCAAGACTTGTCAGCAATGGATCCTTGGTTCATCTTGCCGTTGATCATGGGGGCTACGATGTTTGCGCAGCAAATGTTGAACCCGCAACCCGCTGATCCTATGCAGGCAAAAGTGTTCCGCATTATGCCGATTATGTTCACGGTATTTATGTTGTTCTTCCCAGCAGGTCTCGTGCTGTACTGGATTGTGAACAACAGTATTACTATTTTACAGCAGTCGTTTATTAATAAGAGCGTTGAAAAAAGTCGTATAAATAAGACTGAATCAGCTTCTTAATCGTTGAACTTTTGCTGAATAAATCCGCTTAAGATGGTAATCTTAGGCGGATTTTTCTTTGGCTGGATTTTAGGTTTTTAGGTGAATAATATGCAAAGTCAAACCACGATTGCCGCAATTGCAACGCCACCAGGGCGTGGTGGTGTGGGGGTGATTCGCCTATCGGGACCTAAAGCTTATGAGATTGCTCAAAACCTGACAGAGAAAAACTTGCCTGAAGCACGTATGGCGGGTTTTCGTAAGTTTTATGATGCTGATGGCAGCATTATGGATGAAGGGATTGTTCTATGCTTTCCCAATCCCCACTCGTTTACAGGTGAAGATGTTGTAGAGCTACAAGGTCACGGTGGTCCAGTTATCCAAAATGCCTTGTTGGGACGTTTATTTGAGCTGGGTGCAATTGCTGCAAAAGCTGGTGAATTCTCCATGCGGGCTTTTGAAAATGGCAAGATGGACTTGGTACAAGCAGAAGCAATTGCCGACTTGATTGATGCGACTTCACAAGCTGCAGCACGTTCTGCCGTTCGTTCTTTACAAGGTGCTTTTTCAACAAAAATTAATACGGTTTTAGAAAAACTGATTCATTTACGCTTACATGTTGAAGCTGCAATTGATTTTCCTGAAGAAGAAATCGATTTCTTAGCAGACGGTAAGATTTTAGCTTTACTTGAAGATGTTCAGCAGTCAGTACATGCAGTTCAAACATCTGCACGACAAGGTCAATTACTACGTGAAGGATTACAAGTCGTTATTGCGGGTAAACCAAATGCAGGTAAGTCGAGCTTGTTGAATGCGCTAGCTGGCGTTGAGCGCGCAATTGTGACCGATATTGCTGGTACAACTCGCGATGTTTTACATGAAAAAATTAGCTTAAATGGCCTACCAATCACCTTAACAGACACAGCTGGCCTACGTGAAACAGGTGACATTGTTGAAAAAGAAGGGATTCGCAGAGCAATTAAAGAAATTGAACAAGCTGATTTGTTATTGCTGGTTTATGATTTAAATCAAGGTGATGACCCATTAAAACTTGCTCAAGAATATTTTGCTGAACACATCGAACCTCGTCGCCTAATGTTAATTGGCAATAAATGCGATTTAACAGGTCAATTAGCTGAAATAAACGATTTTCAAGGGTTCCGTCATATAACCGTTTCTGCAAAACAAGAGATGGGCGTACAAGGCCTCGTAGAGGCGATTACAGCGCATGCAGGCTTTCACCCTGAGGAAGATACCTTTATTGCAAGAACACGTCATTTAGACGCAATGAAGCGCACACAGCTCTATCTTTCAGAAGCACGCGAGCAACTTGTTGTGTTTAACGCAGGTGAACTGGTTGCTGAATCATTACGCCTTGCTCAAAATGCTTTAGGTGAAATTACCGGTGACTTTAGCGCCGATGACCTATTAGGCAAAATCTTTGGTTCGTTTTGTATTGGAAAATAATTAAAAAATTCTGAATGATGCACATGGCTGTGTCATTCAGTCACCTCGTTAACCGTATCTTTTTAGAACCTTTAAAAACTCATCTAACTCATTCTGATCAACTTGTGCTTCTTTGAGTACATGGTGATGTAAGTGTTGTTCCATCAATTCACTCATCAAACCGTTTATCGCACCTTTAATGGCAGCAACTTGTTGCAGTATTTCTATGCATGAAATATC
This sequence comes from Acinetobacter sp. V89_4, assembly GCF_029967875.1. NCBI lineage: Bacteria > Pseudomonadati > Pseudomonadota > Gammaproteobacteria > Moraxellales > Moraxellaceae > Acinetobacter > Acinetobacter sp. V89_4. The sequence goes on along the minus strand of NZ_JASCAI010000027.1, from coordinate 26,028 downwards.
AGGCTGTTCAACGGCATACTCAATACTATTAATTTGCCCTTTTAGTCGTTTTACACGATTAACTATTTTTTTATCCTGACCAATGTGACTCATCTGTGTTCTCTTGTATAATTCAATATACTGGTAGGGAGTATATTGGGTTTAAATTTTATGCAGGATTATAGTGTATCACGTCATCATCAACATCAGTTTGATGAAGGAAATCCACTTGCACAAAAACGTATTTTGATTGCAACGATTTTAACGGCATCCATGATGGTATTAGAAATATTGGGTGGATGGTTTTTCAATTCAATGGCACTTCTGGCTGATGGTTGGCATATGAGTTCACATATGTTGGCACTCGGTTTAGCCTATTTTGCCTATCGTGCAGCTCGTCATTATTCCAAAGATCGTCGGTTTAGTTTTGGAACTTGGAAAATCGAGATTTTAGCGGGTTATAGCAGTGCAATTTTGCTGATGGTTGTTGCCATTTTTATGGCTTTTCAGTCGATACAACGTTTATTAAATCCAGTTGAGATTTTTTATAATGAAGCAATTCCTATTGCAATTTTAGGTTTGGTCATTAACTTGATTTGCGCATGGTTACTTCACGATGATGGGCACCATCACCATCACCATCACCACCATGATTTAAACCAAAAAGCTGCATTTTTACATGTAGTTGCAGATGCTGTGACCTCCGTTTTTGCAATTATTGCGCTTTGTGCGGGTAAATATTTCGGTTGGGATTTTTTAGATGCGTTTTTAGGGATTCTAGGTGCTATTTTGGTTGCAAAATGGTCTCTTGGGTTATTGAAAGAGACAGGAAAAACCCTTTTAGATGCAGAAATGGACCATCCTGTGGTTGAAGAAATTCGTGAAGTAATTGCTGAATTTCCTAAAAATATTGAAATTACGGATATTCATGTCTGGAAAGTCGCAAAAGGTAAGTTTTCTTGTATTTTAGCGCTCGAAACTGATGATATTTCTTTAACCGCAGATCAGATTCGTCAGGCTTTATCAATTCATGATGAAATTGTGCATATATCGGTAGAAATTAATACTCTAAAACCTGCTTATGTTCCACGTGAAACATTGGCATAAATGAGTGGAAGTTTGGTTATAACTCGGTAATCAGTTCTGTTTTCAAAAGCTGAACTGATTAAAATGATCTCCTCTCCTACCTGTGAGTTGGTTTTATGCTTAAAAAATTAGGAATATTGGCGTTATTTAGCTTAACTGCAAGTGTGAGTTTCGCTAATGTAGATACTGTTAGGGAAAATATTAAGAAACAATATCCTAATTTGAAAATTAGCAATATTCAGAAAACCGAAATGCCAGGGCTATATAGCGCTAATCTTGATCAACAAATCATTTATGTTGGCGAAGATGGGCAGCATATGCTTGTTGGTTCTATGATTCGTTTAAAAGACCAGAAAAACTTAACCAAAGATCTGGTGTTAGGACAGAACTCAATTGATTGGAAACAATTACCGTTAAAAGATGCGATTAAAACGGTTAAAGGTAATGGACAGCATGTTTTAGCCATATTTTCTGATCCAAACTGTCCTTATTGTAAGCAGCTCGAGCCTGAACTCGATAAGCTGAAAGATGTGACCATTTACACTTTCATTTATCCTCTAAAGCCTCAGTCTATCGTTGTTTCTAGACAGGTGTGGTGTGCGCCAAATCAATCCTATTCATGGAAAAAACTGATTCAACAAGGTGTTAAACCCACAGTGGCAAGCTGTGCTAATCCAATTGACCGTAATTTAGAGCTTGGAAAGAAACTAGGTTTTAATGGTACCCCTACCTTAATTTTTGCAAATGGATTTAAAATGGTAGGCGCTCGATCTGCCGAAGAAATTCAGGCTGTGTGGAAAGAATTAGGCCTATAAAATGAATTAAAAAAGCACCATCAGGTGCTTTTTTATTGCCTAAAAGTCATTAACTTTTTCGTGCAATTAAATTGTAAATAAAGAGAATAATGACTGCACCAATTACAGATGCGATAAAGCCCGCAGCTGAATTTTCTCCGTAAAGGCCAAGTAAACGACCACCATAAGTGGCTAGAAGTGAACCTGCAATACCAATTAGGGTGGTTACGATGAAACCTGCTTTATCATCCCCTGGATGTAAGGCACGAGCGATTAAGCCAGCAAAGAAACCAACTACAATAGCGACAATGAGTGACCACATATTTGTTCTCCAGTTGTTTTTTTGATGAAGTTAATGATTTTGCTTCATATTCTATCGTGCGGCAGAGTCATCTATTTTGTCTGTAGCAGATTGCGACTTTTTGTGTCTTTTTTGTTCGAAGCTAAAGTTTTATATAAAAAAATAGCACCTCGCGGTGCTATTTTTTTTTAAATTTATAAACCAATTTCGCCAATAAATGGTAAGTGGCGATATTTTTGATCGTAGTCTAATCCATAACCCACAATAAACTTGTCTTCAACTTCAAAACCTAAAAATTTCACTTCGAGATCAATTTCACGGCGAGATGGTTTACTCACTAACGTACACAATTGAATCGAATTTGGTTCGCGAGTTTGCAGCATTTCCATAACTTTGCTTAAGGTATTACCTGAGTCGATAATATCTTCAACGACCAGTACATCTTTACCGCGAATTTCACCATCAAGATCTTTTAAGATTTTAACATCTCGACTTGAAGTCGTACCGCCGCCGTAGCTAGACACTGTCATAAAGTCGAGTTCATGCGGTTTGGTAATCGTTCGGCACAAGTCTGCCATGAAAATAACAGAACCACGCAGTAGCCCAATCAGGACTAACTCTTTGTCGCTATTTGCATAGTGAGCGTTAATTTGCTCGCCGAGCTCTTTGACTTTTGCTTGAATTTCTTCGGTTGAAATCATGATGCTCATTGCAACAGTCATGTCAGATTCCTACAAGATATAAAAGAAAAAATAAAAAAGGTGTTGACCTGCAACACCTCTAAAATCTGAGTTAATGGTAAAATTTTAAAGCAAAATGATGTTTCATGCACCCTTTGATGACTCTGAAATTTTATCATTTTGAGCAATATGTCGATCCCGCTTTAAAACAAGAGCACATATTCCAAATAATAACAAAAACTTAACGGCCCGATTTTTATTAGGCTGTTTCTTTTTGATAAGCACGGTTTCCATAAATATAAGTCGCCTCAATATTACGGTCATCACCTAAAGTGAATAATGCAAACAACGAATCTTCAACAGATTTGGATTTAGACTGGCGAAGTTGCTGTAGTGCAGTTGGCTTAAGATTCAATACCACAAAGTCTGCTTCTTTACCGATGTTGAAATTGCCTAACTTGTCCTGCAAATCAAGCGCTTTTGCTCCGCCTAACGTCGCATGATAGAGCGCTTCATAAGCTGAAAGTTTATCGCCTTGTAACTGTTGGACCTTATAAGCCTCGTTAACAGTTTGCAGCAAACTAAACGATGTACCAGCACCGATATCTGTCCCCAAACCTACTTTCACTTGTTTTTCCCAAGTTTTTTTCAATGGGAATAAACCACTACCTAAGAACAGGTTTGAAGTTGGGCAAAATGCGATAGCCGACTGCGTATCATGCATACATTGCCATTCTTCATCCTCTAGATGAACGCAATGAGCAAACACAGAACGTTTACCAGTTAGGCCATAATGTTGATAAACATCTAAGTAGCCCGCTTGTTCCGGAAATAAAGATTTTACCCAAGCAATTTCATCTTTGTTTTCGCTTAAATGGGTATGTAGATAAACATCTGGAAATTCTTGTTTTAACTGCCCTGCTCTTTCTAATTGTTCAGGTGTAGAGGTTGGTGCGAAACGTGGTGTAATCGCATACAGAGCACGACCCTTGCCATGCCATTTTTCAATGAGTGCCTTGGTGTTACTGTAAGCCGTTTCTGGGGTATCACAAAGCGCTTCAGGGGCATTGCGGTCCATCAGTACCTTACCAGCGATTAAACGCATCTGAACGTGTTCTGCGGCTTCAAATAAGGCATCAACAGACTCGGGATGAACCGTACAGAAAACGAGGGCCGTCGTTGTACCGTGCTTTAAGAGTTCCTGAACAAAGAACTGGGCAATTTCATTTGCATATGCTTTGTCTTGAAACTGGATTTCAGTGGGAAAAGTATAGGTATTGAGCCAGCTTAAAAGTTGTTCGCCGTAAGCTCCCACCATTTCGGTTTGTGGAAAATGAATATGGGTATCAATAAAGCCAGGTACAATCAATTGTTCTGGGTAATGTTGAACCTCTACTCCAGCAGGAAGATGCGTTTGAGCTTCTTCCCATGCACCAAACCATTTGATTTTTCCATGTTCACTAATCAATACACCATCTTCTAAATAACGCACTTGATTTGGAATATCAGTGGGCTCAGAAACGGTTTGTTGGATATCTAAAAAACGACCACGCACAACGGTGGTATTTGCGATCAATGACATGGAAAGCCTTTATATTTTCACTTTTTTCGATTGATTGTACCCCACTTAGCCAATATTTAAACGGTATAACGTTTACTTAGTCCCCAGTCAGCCAAAATCCGTCGATAAGTCGTTGATGAACGGTCTGCTTCAAAATGTGCTTCCATCATTAAATCAAGCGGAAGGTCTTCCGGCTTTTGTGATTCGACCATGTCTTGGTCTTCTGCAAAAATTTGGGCATTAAATGCATATACTTTTTCTAAATCCCCTGTTTGGTCAAAGTTACGGGTAAGTGGAACAAATAAACGGGTTTTATTGCTTGAGATAGGACAGCAAGCATTTAAAATTTTTAAGACGCCACCTTCTGGGAAGTCGACCGTAAGCACGGCTGAAAAAGGTGGGTAGACATCAAAGGTGCGCTTCCACAAAAAGCCTTCTGGTTCGAGATGTTTTAGTTCGTGTGGATAGTTACTGACATTGCTGATATAGACTGTTTTTAGGCCGTAGCTGGTACGTTCTGTGTGATATTTGGGTACGACAGGATTCTCTCGATTCGCAAAGGCATTGTGATGTACCCATGCAAAATGAGCGACATCGATAAACCCTTCAAGTTGACGTCCGCTAGAACCGCCAATATCGACAAAAGGCGGTAAAATTGATTGATGTTCTGCATGCTCCCAAGTATCTAATACTGGAATATTAGCTTGAGTAACATCCCGACTGTGAATACTGGTCCAAATCAAGCCATATCGTTCAACAACTGGAAATTTGGTAAGAGAAAAACGATCAGAAATTTTGGTTAACTCAGGTTGAGCTGGTATTTGGGTACACTTCCCTTCGGTGTTATAGCGTAGACCATGATAGGGACACACAATTTCTTCGCCGTCCACCCAGCCTTTAGTTAATGGCACGCCACGATGTGGACAAATGTCTCGGACCAGATGAATTTCGCCACTTTCTGTCTTATATAGGGCCATATTCACATCTAATAACGACACTCTTTGTGGTGCAGTAGAGACATCTTGAATACGGGCAACCGGATACCAGTGAGTAGATAAAATTTCCCAATCTTTTGCTTCAAAACTGCTGTTACAGGGCATTGCAAGGGGCGTTAAAGTTGGAATCGCATTCATGGCATCACTCCTTAAAAAAATCAGGGCTCTCGCGAGCCCTTAAAATCTAGGCTTTTTTCTTTTTAGGAAATGCAAAGAGCTTGCCAATATTGATTTTTAATAAAGAAGTTAAGAGTAAAATTATTAAAATACATAAACTTATAGAATTTTATTTTTGAATTTTTGTTCTAATTTAGCTTTGAAAAGGAAATTTTATTATTCGTTATATACTTAAAATGCACTGATTGATCGCAAGCAAGACCCAATTAAAAAGCACTTTAAAAGTGCTTTTTAATGTAGATCCCTTTATAGGATGAATTAAGACTGCAATTGCTTTTTGTTGTGTCGTAAAGAGAGATAAGCGGTAATTGCTAACACTATTACGATAAAGCTCAACGAAATCCAGATTGGCATATGGAATACATCAAGCAATAACATTTTTGCACCAATGAACAATAAGATGATGCCTAAGCCATACGGTAAGTAATGCAGTTTAGAAGCAGCGCCAGCAAGCAAGAAGAACATTGCGCGTAAGCCTAAAATTGCCATTAAGTTCGCTGTTAAAACAATAAATGGATCACTGGTTACCGCGAAAATAGCAGGAATAGAGTCTACTGCGAAAATCACATCTGAAGCTTCAACTAAAATCAATACTAAAAATAACGGCGTTGCCCACAATAAACCATTTTGACGAACAAAGAATTTGTCACCTTCTAGCTGTGGCGTAATACGCATGTGCTTACGTAACCATTTTAGAGCCTTAATATCTTCAATATTGGTTTCTTCTTCTTGGCCCTTTAAGAATTTGAAGCCTGTATATACCAAGAACGCACCAAAGATATAAAGCACCCATGAAAACTCTTGAACAAACCATGCGCCAATAAAGATAAACAGAGTACGCAGTACGATTGCGCCTAATACGCCGTAGAGCAAAATTTTACGTTGTAGCGCAGCTGGAATAGCAAATGCCGCAAAAATCATTAACCAGACGAAAACGTTGTCAATTGCGAGGGACTTTTCAAGTAAGTAACCTGCGAAGTATTCCATGGTTTTTTGATTTGCTAAGGTCACACCAGCAGTTTGCTGTAGATACAACCATAAACCACCACCAAATAAGACCGCGACGCTTACCCACGCCACGCTCCAGTAAGCAGCTTGCTTAATTGAGACATCCTGACCTTGCTTTTGCTTAAAGCCTAAAAAGTCCACTAAAAGCATGACAATGACAATGCCAAAGAATGCTATGTACAGCCATAGATTGCCGATTGTTTCCATAAATCCTCCTCACATCCGGCAATTGGGCATAAAAAAACCTCGACCAGTTGCCAGATGAATTAAAACATCTGTATCAACATGATCAAGGTCTTGCCTACATCATGAATTTCACGATGCTCAGATACCGACTTTTTAATAAAAGTGTATTGACGATATCTGACACATAACATTGCTGTTATGTTTGGAGGAGGCTACTCCCCTTGTCAAACTAAATTCTGTTTTGGATAAAACATATCCAATTTCACATAGAATGGCAGATTTTTATATATTACGCAACTGAACTTAATCTCGTGGTTTTAATATAAAAAAAGATCTACGGATTATTTAATCAAACCGCGGTCTAAAAGCGGTTTGCATATAATTTGGTAAAGGTGAATAAAGAATGCGGTCAAACTTGTACCGTAAGCATTCCAGAAGTAATAACCTGCCGTATTGACCAGTAGCGCAACAATAAAAGCCCCCAACATGTCTAACGGGAAATGCACACCTAAATAAATACGTGACCATGCCACCACAAATGATAAGAATAAAAGAATGATTCCAATCATTTTGCGCTGAGCAAACAAATAAGACAGAGCAATGGTACTGAAAATCAGCATATGATTACTTGGAAAAGATGCTGTTGGCGCATGCTCAATAAACGTGGTGCCAACACCCATGACAAACGGTCTTGCGTGATGATAAAACAGAGAAATAACGTAACCTACTAAAAGGGATATGCAGGTTAAAAAGACAGATTTAATGACTCTATTTTTTAAATCTTGATCACCATAGAACCATAAAAATGTAAGGATGAATAAAAGAATATAGAGGAGATCATTAGCAAAAAAGATAGCAAGACGAATGATAAATTGACTCGCATCCTGAGCCCCATTAATCACATGGAATAAGCTAAGGTTGAGTGTTTCTAAAGACATTCATATTCCAAACAAGAACAAAAACGTGGGCTATGATAAAGAATTAAGCCTATTGTCTTGATAAAGAATTGTCACAAAAATGAAATATAGTTTGTTTGTGAGTAAAGATTAAACAGCAGGTCTAGATATTTTTTAATGCGTGTTCTGGGCGTTAATATTAAAGTGTTAACGTGTTGGCACTTTATTCGAGAACGTTATTTTATGACTACTCAAGAAAAACAGAAAAAATTAAGTTTGAGGCCTTTATCTCCAAGAGATCCAAAACAGCCGCATAGAGCAGCAACTCCACTCGAATTATTGTTCGATTTAATTTTTGTAGTCGCGATTGCAACAGCAGGTCAGCAGTTACATCACGCGATTATTGAAAATCACCTCTGGCATGCATTACCAAGCTACCTGATGGTATTTTTTGCGCTGTGGTGGGCATGGATGAATTTTTCGTGGTTTGCTTCAGCCTACGATAACGATGATGCATTGTATCGATGCCTTACCTTTGTACAGATTGTGGGGTCATTGGTGATGGCCGCCGGTATTCCTGATGTATTTCGTAGTCAGGATTTTGACATCATCATTATTGGTTATGTGATTATGCGCATGGCACTGGTTACCCAGTGGTTACGTGCAGCAAAACATGATCCAGAGCGGCGAATTACCGCTTACCGCTATGCGATCGGTATTGTCTTGGTTCAGGTGGGTTGGCTCGTTGCTAATTTTGCGCACATACTTTCAGTTCCTTTATTTTTATTTCTGGTTGCGATGGAATTATTTATTCCTATCTATGCAGAAAAATATTCACCAACGCCATGGCATCCTCATCACATTGTAGAACGCTATGCCTTACTCACGATTATTGTTCTGGGTGAATCAATCGTCGGTAGTTTTAATGCCATACGTGACGCCTTAGCCGCTCAGTCAATGAATATTCCAGCCGTTTTCTTAATGATCGGTGGATTGATGTTGATGTTCGCAATGTGGTGGGCTTATTTTGACCGTAGTGAACAACATCATCATGTTAAAGGTGTACGCCCATTTGTTTGGGGATATGGCCATTATTTTGTTTTTGTCAGTATTGCTGCGGTGGGTGCAGCGCTTGCTGCCGCAGTGGATGTCACAACCCATCACGCACATATTTCTGATTTATATATGGGAATAGTGGTTGCAGTGAGTGTGGTGCTCTATACCACCTGTATTTGGATACTTTACGAGTTCCAATGTTTATCTGGAATCACGAAATGGTTTTACCCGATTACCGCGCTCATTATTTTATGTATTCCATTTATTTGTAATAACGTGGGATATAGCGTTTTTGCGATGGGTATTGTCTATAGTTTACGTTTGATGGTTTCTAATAAATTTATGGCCAATATAGAGCCAGAAAAAGTTTAAAAACAATTGATATAAAAAAACGGGTTTCAATTTGAAACCCGTTTTTTTATTGAATCATCTAAAGCGGAAGTTAAGCAGCTTTTGCTTTTAATGCGCTCATGAGTTTTTGATGTAAGCCACCAAAGCCACCGTTAGACATAATCACAACGGCATCGCCCTCACCTGCTTCATTGACAATACGCTCAATAATTTCATCAAGAGAGCGGCTCACTTGAGCATGGTTAGAAGCAGCTGCAATCACGGGTTGTAAATCCCAATCTAAACCTTCTGGCTGGTACCAGATGACATCGTCTGCTAAGCGTGCTGAATGTGCCAAGCCATCTTTATGACTGCCCATACGCATTGTATTTGAACGTGGTTCAATAATGGCCCATAAACGGCGTTCACCTAAGCGTTTACGTGCACCATCTAAAGTGGTGTCAATTGCTGTTGGATGGTGAGCGAAGTCATCATAAACCTCAATACCATTGACTGTACCGAGTAATTCCATACGACGTTTTACGCCGCCAAAGTTAGACAAAGCTTCACAAGCTTGTTCAAGCGTAACACCTACATGTTGAGCGGCTGCAATCGTTGCCAAAGCATTCGCTACGCTATGTTGCCCTGTCATGGTCCATTTAACTTCACCAACGGCATTGCCATTTTCGAGTACTTTAAAATGGCTGCCATCAATTGAGATTAATTCAGCAGATAAAGCAGCTTTTTCATTCGCTTCTAAACTTGTGCGAATCACTGGTGTCCAGCAACCCATTTCAAGCACTTCATCAATATGAATTTCAGTAATCGGCGCAATAATACGGCCTTCACTTGGAATGGTACGCACAAGATGATGGAACTGCTTTTGAATCGCTGCTAGGTCATCAAAAATATCGGCATGGTCAAATTCAAGGTTGTTTAAAATCGCCGTTTTTGGATGATAATGAACAAACTTAGAACGTTTATCAAAGAAAGCAGAGTCATATTCATCAGCTTCAACGCAGAAGTATTTTCCACCACCTAAACGAGCGCTTTCGCTAAAACCAAGTGGAACACCACCAATTAAAAAGCCCGGATTTAAACCAGCCTGATCAAGTACCCAAGCCAGCATGGTGGTAGTCGTGGTTTTACCATGAGTTCCTGCCACACCAAGCACATGTTTACCTTGTAAAACATGATCGGCAAGAAATTGTGGTCCAGAAATATATGGCAAACCTTCGTTCAGCATATATTCCACGGCATCAATACCACGTTTCATGGCATTTCCGACAATGACTAAATCTGGATGAGGCTGTAAATGACTACGATCGTAGCCTTGCATGAGGGTAATGCCTGCGTTTTCTAACTGGGTAGACATTGGTGGGTAAACGTTTGAATCGGAACCAGTTACCTTATGTCCTAAATCACGAGCTAAAAGTGCTAAAGAGCCCATAAAAGTGCCACAAATACCCAAGATATGCAGATGCATTGCTCGCCTTCTCCACTGCTTTTGTACACAATATTCGTATGAATGACTGTGTGTGCATTATTGATAAATTTGCCAGCAACGATAGCAAGGCTAAACTTGAAAAGATAGTCAAAAATCGTTGTTGTTCTATGTGTTTGAGGCCCTAACAAAAGCGCATCTTTATTTTTTCGATTTAAGCTGAATTACAGTTTTATCTTTTATAATGTTTTGTATCTTTAAAATACTTAAATCATCGTAAAGATGAAGGATGTGCCTTTGAGCCCAACGGTTTTAGCTTTTACGCTATTAATTATTTCTAACTGCTTTATGACACTTGCATGGTATGGGCATCTTAAATTTTTGCATCATGCTCCACTTTGGCAAGCGATTTTATTTGGTTGGATTATAGCTCTGCTTGAATATAGTTTTATGATTCCAGCAACTCGTATGTTGAGTGCGCAAGGCTGGTTACTCGGTGAAATGAAAATTACACAAGAAGTGGTCACATTGATTGTGTTCGTACCCTTTATGCTTTTCTTGTTTAAACAACCATTTAAACTGGATTATTTGTGGGCGATGGTATGTTTATTTGGCTGTGTCTACTTCGTATTTAGAAGCCAGTAAGTTGAAATAGCTTGCATTGAATGATTTATTCTACTTTGCAATAAGCAATTGCTCTTCCAAATGCCTGTTTATCTTGCAGGATGTTTAAATAATATTAATAAAATTTGAGAATGTGTCATTGTTAAACCATGACATTTTTTGATGATATTAAAAATATTCGCAGAGCTGGTCAGTTAAATTTTCGTGAGATGAAAAATCAGTCTATAATAATGGGCTTCCGAACCATTTAAAACTTGGCTATCGTCGAGATTTATCTTCTTTTACTTTTGTCTCTGGAACATTAGCAATGAATGCGGCCGCAGCACAAGACGCTCAACCTCTCGTTGGAATTATTATGGGTTCTCAATCTGATTGGGCAACTCTCGAAAACACAGCCAATATGCTGAAACAGCTTGGTGTCCCATTTGAAGCGGAAGTGGTATCTGCTCATCGTACTCCAGACCGTTTATTTGAATACGCAGAAACTGCGCGTGATCGCGGTATTCAAGTGATTATTGCTGGTGCAGGTGGTGCAGCGCATTTACCTGGAATGTGTGCCGCAAAAACTGATTTACCAGTTTTGGGTGTGCCAGTTAAATCATCAATTTTAAATGGCGTAGATTCTTTGCTTTCAATCGTACAAATGCCAGCTGGTATTGCAGTGGGTACTTTGGCAATTGGCCCAGCTGGTGCGACGAATGCTGCAATTATGGCAGCACAAATCTTAGGTTTAACTCGTCCTGAAATCGCAAAAAATGTTGCTGATTTCCGCGCTGCGCAAACTGATAAAGTTGCAAGCAAAAATATTCCGGGTCAGGTGTAAGAGGCTGAGATGGATAAAACTATCGGTATTTTTGGTGGTGGGCAATTGGGCCGCATGATGGCGCAAGCAGCTTTACCATTAAATATTCAATGTACTTTTTTTGAAGCAAATACGGATTGTCCAGCAGGTGTTTTAGGCCAAGTCTTTTCTAGCCAAGATGAGCAAGGCTTAAAGCAGTTTATTGAAAGTGCTGATGTTTTTAGTCTTGAGTTTGAAAATACGCCCGTTGAAGATGTGGATGTTTTAACACAAACCAAAGCATTGCACCCTCCCCGTGTTGCTTTAGCAACTGCGCAAAATCGTTTGTCAGAAAAAGCGTTGTTTGATGAGCTTACTATTCCTGTTGCGCCGTATCGTGCTGTAGATAGTCTAGAAAGCTTGAAAAAGGCTGTTGCTGAGCTTGGTTTACCGATTGTGCTTAAGACTGCAACTGGTGGATATGATGGTAAAGGTCAGTTTGTACTTCGTTCAGAAGACCAGATTGATACTGCTTGGGCTGAACTTGGTCCTGCAAAAAGTCTAGTTGCCGAAAGCTTTGTTAAATTCTCTCGCGAAGTTTCAATTATTGCGGTACGCGGCCAAAATGGTGAAGTAAAAACTTGGCCACTGGCTGAAAATCACCATCATAATGGCATTTTATCGCATTCAATTGTTCCAGCGCCGAATAGCGAAGCTTTGCAACCTGTGGCTCAAGACTACATTACTCGTTTGTTGAATCACCTCAACTATGTTGGTGTGTTAACTCTAGAGCTATTTGTCACAGAACAAGGCTTATGTGCAAATGAGATGGCACCGCGAGTGCATAACTCTGGTCATTGGTCCATTGAAGGTGCTGTTTGTTCTCAGTTTGAAAACCATATTCGAGCTGTTGCAGGTCTACCATTGGGTTCAACAGATGTTGTTCGCCCAACGGTTATGATCAATATTATTGGTCAGCATCCTAAAACTGAAGATGTACTTGCCTTAAATGGTGCTCATCTGCACCTTTATAATAAGTCTGAACGTGCTGGTCGTAAGTTAGGCCATATCACTTTAATGCCTGTGGATAGTAATGAATTGACGAATTTATGCCGTCAATTAGCAGAAATTTTGCCAGAACCACTCGCTTTAACAGCGGATATGACGCTCTAAAGCATTTCTAATTCTCTAAAAAGCGATCTTCGGATCGCTTTTTTTATCTTTTAAATTTAAAAAATAATAAATCCTGAGCAATTTCTTATTTGTGGATAACTTTTTGTGAAAATTTTTGAATTTAAATATTGATGGTATTTTTAAATTTAAAAAGTGAAGCTTGATTGTTTTGAATTTAAAGTTAGTTATCCACAAGAGCGTTTGATTTATAGTTGACGATAGATCTCATGGTTTTTGAATTCAAAAATTAATGGTGTTTGTTGAAGTGTTTTAAATTTAAAATAATGCGGTAAGTTTGAATTTAAATTATTGCGCGATTTTTGAATTTAAAAATATAGATTGTTTGGGTGATTGGATTTTTCGTGTCATCAAGAATAATGAAATATAGTATTAAATTAATAGGCATGGCTGTTTTTGCTTGATTGTGGATAAGTTTATCCACAGAAACACCTACGTTATAGTTTAAATTTAAAGTAAGACTTTTGAATTTAAACTATGCGCTATTATTTTGAATTCAAAACTGGCGATGCACATGGGGAAAGTTTTAAATTCAAAATAAAGTGGGAAATTTGAATTTAAAACACTAGAAATGAATTTAAAGAAGAGATTATGAATTCAAATTTACGTTTTCTCTCTGAAATTTTAGACTCATAATGGTATGGTACTTAAAAATTTAAATTCAAAAATTGAAACTGGGATAATATGCGACGTTTTTCTTGTATTGTTGGCTCTGTATTTTTAGCAATGACTCAGGCTCAAGCAGAGCTCGTAATTAATGGTTCTACAATATCTAGCAATGCTACTGTTCCAGTAGTAACTAGCGAAGATTATACGCCTAATAATAATTTCCAAAGTTGTTTGGCAAATTTACGTTCTCAAGCAATTGCTGCGGGAGTCTCGGGAACAACTTATGACCGTTATACTCAAAACTTAACTCCAGATTATTCAGTTATTGATAAATTAAACTATCAACCAGAATTTTCGACACCAATTTGGGATTATCTTTCTGGCTTAGTCGATGAAGAGCGTGTTGAGCTTGGAAAACAAAAACTGGCGCAACATCGCGATGTTTTAAATCGTGCTTCTCAAACTTACGGCGTGCCACCAGAAACAATCGTGGCAGTATGGGGTGTGGAAAGTAATTTTGGTGATATTTCTGGAAAATATCCTTTATTACAAGCGCTCGGAACTTTAAGTTGTGAAGGTCGTCGACAAAGTTATTTCCGTACTGAATTTTTTGCCACCATGCGTATTTTACAGCGCGGTGATTTAACCGAAGATCAACTGAAAGGTTCTTGGGCTGGGGCATTTGGACATACGCAATTTATGCCATCGACCTATGAACGTTTAGCTGTTGATTTTGATGGAGATGGTCGTCGCGATTTAGTATCAAGTACTGCAGATGCATTAGCATCAACGGCTAATTTCTTAAATAAAGCTGGTTGGCAAACAGGAATGCCATGGGGTTTTGAAGTAAAAGTTCCTCAAGGCATGTCAATTGATGGAGAAGGGCGACGCTCAAAGAAAGCATTAAGTAGCTGGAGTGCACGAGGGGTAACTCGAATTGACGGCTCTCCACTTGTTCAAGGGCCTTTATCTGGCAGTACGTCGGCAGGTTTAATGGCACCGGCAGGTGTAAATGGTCCAGTATTTTTAGTATTTAAGAATTTTGATGCTATCTACAGTTATAACGCAGCGGAAAGTTATGGTCTTGCCATTGCCCATCTATCTGATCGTTTAAAAGGCGCTCGTCCTTTTGCAACCTCTTGGCCAACTGATGATCCAGGAACTTCACGCGCTGAACGTCGTGAAATCCAACAGTTTTTGATTAATCGCGGCTACGATATTGGTGCAGTTGATGGTCTTATTGGGGATAAAACCCGTGTAGCTATTCGTCAGGAGCAAACTCGTTTAGGTTTAAATCCATCAGGACGAGCAGGGCAACAAATCTTACGCGCATTTCGCCAAGAACAAGCCCAAAAAATGATGCAATAAAATGAAGATATAAAAAAGGTCTGCATGTGCAGACCTTTTTTATAAGTATTTGTATTAGATTGCTAATCTAATTTTACCGCTTCCAAAATATCAAAAATAACTGAAGTCACATCTTGGCTTAAATCTCGATCATTAAAGATTTCATACGCTGTGATCGTAACATCTGTATCACTTGGTAATTGCTTTTGTTCTTCTTCAATTAAATGTTCAATCGGTAATAGAGTCTGTTTCACTTCAAGATGTAGAATATCTTTATATTCGATATTTTCATCTTCAAGCTCGATTTCATGCTCATTGAAAAAGGGAATTAGAATAGAATGGAGGTATGGTTTAATTTCAATAATATCAAACAGTTCAATATCACGTGTTTGTTCAATTGTGCTGATATGATCATTTACTTCAATCAGGATATGATAGTAACTCATCTTGATCTCCATTCTATTTTAGTTAGCTCTTATGACCACAATAACATGACTTTGATATGAATTTCGATGTATCTACCTAGAAATAGATACATCATTTTATATCAAGTCCTTAATTATTGAGGTAAAGCACTTAATAGATCACGATCAGCATCTGTAAGACCAGTGACTTTTCTGTCACCATCTTTACGTACTGAGTACATTAATGCATTTGGTTGATCGCTATGTTTTAAACCAAGCGCATGTCCTAACTCATGAGCAATTGTTAAACGTAAATCATCAATAGACTTAAACTCATAAATCACAATTTGCTTGCCATTATAAATACCTTTTTTAAAGACATCAGCTTGGGCATTTTGCTTAAATTGGGTCAATGAATTGTTGAACTCATTGTTAATCTGATTAAAGTGAGTAACTTTGACATTTAAATCTTTAGCTTGCTCATTATATGCAGCAATTTCTTTCTTTAAAGCAACAGTTTGTTTTTGCAAATCTTTCTGAGTTTTAGCCAAAGATTTAGCACTGTATTCAGGTGCTAATTTGCCTTGGTTAAGCTGCATCATTTGCTCGTCAAGATTTTTCAATTTGCCATTCAAAATCTGCTTCTTATTTTCAAGATCAGATTGAGTTTGGCCAAGAGTTTGTTTCAATTGCTTAATTTGTTGCTGTTCATCAATTACACGTTGCTGTTCTTGCTGAAACTGAGCAGCAATTTTTTGACGCTGTTCAGAACGACTCTGGCTATTATCGTAAACTAAACGAATTTCTAACTTTGCATTTGGATCATAAGTAAAATAATCCTGTCCAGTACCTTGCTTCCAAATGTCCGCAGCTTGTTGGCTAATTTGAATTAATTGGTCTTGGCTTAAACCAAAACGTGGATCAATATCAGCAATTTTGTAAGTCAAATGTTGACCTGCTTTTTGCTGAATTTGAGTGTGAGCTGGAGTAGCAAGATTAGCATTAGCCTGAAAATTAGAAAAAGCAAAGGCTACGCCTAATAACAAAGATGTTAAACGCATAATTGAAGGGGGGAGATTTTAAAAAAAACGTATTATAAGAATATAAAGTGAAAAATCAATCAAAAAACGTACGATTCAAATAAATAAATGAGACTTTAGTCTCATTATTTTTTACCAAATGCCAAATTATTTTTTAGAAAAAATTCATTTAGTTTGGTTTTATTTAGTTTTTTTAATTATTTAACTTTAATGATTTTCCTTAATTGAACTATAAATTGAGCCTAATAACTCTAAATCTGAATTTGTTAATTTGAAATTATGGATATCTTGCTCTTTTAATCGTGGATACATTAATGATTTAGGATCAGTAGTATGTTTTAGTCCTAATGCATGGCCAAACTCATGAGCAAGGGTTAAACGTAAATCATTTAAAGAAGCGTAACCGTAAATTTGAATTTGGTTTTGGCTGAATAAGCCTTTATGGAAGGGTTGAATACTGGCTTTTTGTTCAAGTTTGAATCGTGTTTTTAGAGAGCTTAAATCATTTTGCTCTTGATTGAGCTCCCTAATTTTTAGATTAAGTAGTTGAATTTTATAATTTAAACTATTTGATTCGTTTTGTAGATTTCTAGATTTTTGCTGGAGTTGATTTTGCTGCTCTTTTAGCTCATCGGCACGATAGTATCGATGTTCTCCTTGGTTAAAGCGTATTACGTCTTGTTCATATTGCTCAAACTCAGCTTTCAGATTGATCTTTCTTTTGTTTAAATCAGACGATAGCTGATCAATCTCTTGTTTATTTAAAATAATTTCTTCATTTTTAAGACGCCATACTTCCTGCTTTTGCAAAAGTGCATCCAAATTTACCTGTTGCTCGCTTTTCATCAGCTGATGATCATCATAAATTAAGTTAATTACCAACTGAGCTTCTGAATCATAGATAAAATAGGTTTTTCCAGTCTCTTTATGCCAGATTTCAGCAGCTTGTTGGCTAATCTCAACTAATTTTTCTCGAGTTAATTGAAACCGTGGATCAATAAAAGCAATTCGATACCTTAAAGGTTGATTAGAGGAACCCATTGCTAAATTATTTTGAGCAAAGCTCGTCGTTTGAAAGCCTATGCATAAACATAAGCTTAATCCCCACCATAGAAATGTTTTCATGGCAAAATAAAAATATAAATAAAATCTTATTGTTAGCTACTTAATTTAATTCGTCAAAATGATAAAAAGTACAGGAGAGTGGGAGAGCTTTGTGATCTTGGTAGAAAAATTTAAAAAGATGTTTTTAGACTTGGCAATAATGGAATAATTAATGTAATAAGTAACAATGTATTTTAGTTTAGAAAATCTTTTTTATAATGAATACATTAGTTTTTATAATTGACCTTTTTGACATTAAATAATTTAAAAATATATGAAAAAACGTATTGTTATTTTTTGTAACAAATAAAAAACCGCGCCTAAGCGCGGTTTTTTATTAAAGAAACAAATTATTTTTTGTCATCTTTAACTTCAGTGAACTCAGCATCTACAACACCATCATCAGCTTTTTGTTGACCTGCATCGCCACCTTGGAATGCATTTGGATCAAAGCCTTCTGCACCACCAGCTTGCTGCGCTTGTTCATAAGCACGTTGAGTGATAGGCATTAAGATGTTTTGTAAAGCTTCAGTTTTCGCTTTGATATCTTCAACATCATTTTCTTTTGTTGCTGCTTCAAGTTCAGAAACCGCAGTACTTACAGCTGTTTTTTCATCTTCAGTAACTTTGTCACCAAGATCTTTAACTGCTTTGTTCGAGCTTGAAATTAATGCATCAGCTTCGTTACGAGCTTTTGCAAGTTCTTCAAACTTACGGTCTTCTTCAGCATTCGCTTCAGCATCTTTAATCATTGCTTCGATTTCAGCATCAGACAAACCTGAGTTAGCTTTAATCTGGATCGATTGCTCTTTACCAGTGCTCTTATCTTTAGCAGATACTTTCAAGATACCATCAGCATTGATGTCGAAAGATACTTCAATTTGTGGCACACCGCGTGGAGCAGGCGGAATGTCACCTAATTGGAAGTTACCCAACAATTTGTTTTGTTGAGCCATCTTACGTTCACCTTGGTAAACAGAAATGTCTACAGCAGGCTGGTTATCAGCAGCAGTAGAGAACACTTGTGATTTCTTCGCAGGAATCGTCGTGTTTTTCTCAATGATTGGTGTTAATACACCGCCCATTGTTTCAATACCTAAAGTTAATGGCGTTACGTCTAATAAAAGAACGTCAGTTTTGTCACCAGACAATACCGCACCTTGAATTGCAGCACCGATTGCAACTGCTTCGTCAGGGTTCACGTCTTTACGTGGCTCTTTACCAAAGAATTCTTGTACTTTTTGTTGTACAAGTGGCATACGAGACTGACCACCAACCAAGATTACGTCAGAGATGTCAGAAGTCGAAAGACCAGCATCTTTAAGCGCGATACGGCAAGGCTCAATTGTACGAGCAACTAAATCAGCAACTAAACCTTCAAGTTTTGCACGAGTTACGTTGATCACTAAGTGTTTAGGACCAGTTGCATCGGCAGTGATATATGGAAGGTTAATTTCAGTTGCATTTGATGAAGAAAGCTCAATTTTTGCTTTTTCAGCAGCTTCTTTCAAACGTTGTAACGCAAGTGGATCATTTTTCAAGTTCACACTTTGTTCTTTCTTGAATTCTTCAACCAAGAATTCAATTAACGCGTTATCAAAGTCTTCACCACCAAGGAAAGTATCACCGTTTGTTGATAACACTTCGATTTGTTGGTCGCCATCAAGGTCTGCGATTTCAATGATTGATACGTCAAAAGTACCACCACCTAAGTCGTAAACTGCAACTTTACGGTCGCCTTCTTTTTTGTCCATACCGAACGCAAGTGCAGCAGCAGTTGGTTCGTTAATGATACGTTTAACGTCTAAGCCAGCGATTTTACCCGCATCTTTAGTTGCTTGACGTTGAGCATCGTTAAAGTAAGCAGGAACAGTAATAACTGCTTCTGTAACTGTTTCACCTAAATAGTCTTCTGCAGTTTTTTTCATCTTTTTCAAGATTTCAGCAGAGATCTGTTGAGGTGCTAATTTTTTGTCGTTTACTTCAACCCAAGCATCACCATTGTCAGCTTTGATGATTTTGTAAGGTACAAGACCAATATCTTTTTGTACCGCTTGATCTTCATAACGACGACCAATTAAACGCTTAATAGCGAATAATGTATTTTTCGGGTTAGTTACTGCCTGACGCTTAGCACTTTGACCTACTAAGATCTCACCATCTTTATAAGCGATGATCGATGGAGTTGTACGTGCGCCTTCAGCGTTTTCGATTACTTTTACTTTATCGCCTTCAAGTACAGCAACGCATGAGTTGGTAGTACCTAAGTCAATACCAATAATTTTTGCCATGTGACGTTTTCCTCAAAAATTCTTTTGCAATGTTTTTGCTTGTTATCCGATATGAGAGTGAATCTATTTTTTTCAAGCGTTTTAGCTAAAAAAAATCTAAAAACTCTCAAAAATTTACTTATTGACCAACCATAACCATAGCAGGGCGCAATAAGCGGCCATTTAACGTATAGCCTTTTTGTAAAACAGTACCGATTTCATTTGCTTTAGCGTTAGGATCAATACCTACTGCTTGATGTAAATCTGCATTGAAACCATTTTTAGTATCAGCTTCTACAACGCCAAATTTCTCAAGCGCAGTTAACAGGGACTTTAAGGTTAATTTGATACCTTCAAGTACTGGGGTTTCTTCATCACCCGCTGCTTGAATTGCACGCTCTAGATTGTCTACAGAATCAAGTAATTCTTTTGCAAATTTTTCAAGCACAGTTTCTTTATGCTTATCAGACTCACGTTGAATACGCTCTACACTTTTTTGTGCTTCGTAAACAGCATTTGCTGTACGTGCCTTTTCAAGTTTCAGGCTTTCTTCTAATTTGGTGATTTGCGCTTGTAAAGATTCAACGGTAACGTCGTTTGCTTGCTCTACACCTTCAGCCTGAGTTTGCTCATTAGATTGCTCTGCTTGCTCGTGTTGAATGTCTTGAGCTTGCTCGTTTTGCTCATTAGCCATTGATGATCTCCGTTTAAATGGGTTTTTAAACATGTACAGTCCTTTTGGCATCAGCATTTACTGGGTAAAACCTGAACTGCCATGCATATGCTGTAATTCATTAATAGGGATGAAGTATGGGCATTACCTAAAAATTCAAGCGTACACGGCAATTTAAAACTTTTAATTTTGCGGTTTTAAGTAAAAATCTAAATTTTCGATCATAAAAGCAATAAATTCCTGCGTTATTTTGGGTAAATGTTGTCTTGATGCATATACCACTGACAAACTTAATTCCGGAGCTGAAAAGTTTTTAAATAAAGGAACTAATCTTTTTTCTTTTAAATCCTTTTTAACTAATAGTGAAGGCAACATTGCCACACCTTGGGCATGTAAACACATATCATAAACAGCATTTACATCATTACTTTTAAAGGTCACGTTTAAAGGGTAATTCTGCGGTTGCTGATCTTCATCAAAAAGTGTCCAAAATTGATGTTGGCTGTGGTGAGCTAAACATTCATGTTGAATAAGTTGCCTTGGATGGGAGAGGGAGCTGTGGTGCTTTAAATAATCAGGATGAGCACAGAAAACGGACTCGATTTGACAAACAGGTCGTGCAATTAATCCATCTGCAACTTTTTGCGTTATACGTAAAGCTAAATCGACCTGAGCATCAATTAAGTCCATCGTATTTTCAGTCAGATATACATCAAATTGAATATGTGGATGTTGCTGTTTAAATTGGCGAATACATTCTCCAACCCCTAATTGAAATAAAAACAAACCGCAGGTAAAGCGAATCGTACCGTTATGTTGCTCGGGTGCTGCCAGCTCTTGTAGAAGTTGCTGTTGTTGTAAAATATTTTCGCAGTAGAGGAGGGCTTTTTCACCTGCTGGTGTGAGTGATATTTTTCGTGTATTTCTTTGAAATAGTCGAGTTGAGAATGTGTGTTCAAGATGCTCAAGATAACGAGAAACCATCGCACGGGAATAATTCAGGTGTTCTGCGGCTTTGGTTAAATTGCCATGCTGAGCAATAGAAACAAAGACTTGTATGGCTTTTAATGTGTCCATATGTATTATCATTGTTACAATATATGCAACAGTTTATCTTAATTTAGTGCATTTATCTTACAGGAATTGCAATTTAAAGTATTTCTCATGAAATTGGAGAATACATAATGAAATTTTTTAAATTAACTGCTTCAGCTCTAGCAACTGCCACAGCTTTGACAATGGCTTCTTCCGCTTTTGCACAAGATCTAAAAATCCAAAGTTTTCTAGCTAAACCCGAACATTTTGGCGTGACGTCTACTTTAATTGAAGGCGATAAAGAAGTTCTATTGGTCAATGCGCAATTCTCAAAATCTGAAGCATTACGTATTGCTGCCGACATTATCGATAGCGGTAAAACGCTAAAAACAATTTTCGTAAGCTATGGCGATCCAGATTATTACTTTGGCTTAGACGTATTTAAACAATACTTCCCAAATGTACAAATCATCGCAACACCGGAAACTGTTAAACATATTCAAGATACTCAAGCGCTCAAAGTGAAGTATTGGGGTCCACAAATGGGTGCAAATGCGCCTAGCCAAATTATTGTGCCTCAAGCTTATACTGCTAAAACTTTAAAGCTAGAGAATGAGTCAATCGAGATTAAAGGTAAGAAAGAACTCACTTATTTATGGATTCCTTCTTCTAAGGCAGTAGTAGGTGGTATTCCTGTATCTTCAGGTATTCATTTATGGATGGCAGATACACCAAAAGTTAAAGACCGTAATGAAGTAATTCAAACGCTAGAAAACATTAAAGCACTTCAACCTCAGACAGTTGTTCCTGCCCATATGGTTGAGGGAGCTCCACAAGGTTTGGATGCGGTTAACTTTTCGATTGACTATCTCAAGAGCTATGATAAAGCCGTTAAAGTAAGTAAAAATGCGAGTGAGCTAAGTCAGCTCATGCAAAAACAATATCCAACATTAAAAAGTGTGGATAGCCTAGAGCTGGGTGCAAAAGTTGTAAAAGGCGAGATGCAGTGGCCGTAATTTAAATCGAAATATCGTAAATTTTTAGAGAAGCCGTGGTTTAAACCCGGCTTTTTTTAATGGGAAGAGGAATTTTTAAGCAAAAAACCTCTGTAACATTCTACGCACCTTATATAGCGTTTCTATAAAGAGAATTTTTTTGAGTAGAGCAAAAGGCTCAGATAAAAATTAAAAATTGATAAAATTAAACAAAAGCTTAAGTTGCTAGTTTTATATAAAAGATAGAGCTAAGAGTAAGGAAGCGAATTTAATAAAAAATTGCACAATTTGTACTTCTGTTACTACAAAAGACAACCAATGATACGCACGCCAGAAAAAAAAATTGTGAATTATAGGCAGCGCGAAGATGATCTTTGCATTTAAGTGTTTGTCGTAATGAAAGGAAAGCGATTATGAAAAAATTAGGTCTTATCTCTGTAGTACTTGCTGGTGTTGCTTTTACAGCTGTTGGTTGTGCATCTGAAGCTGGTTTAAACGCATCAGGTTCTGCTCAAACAAGTGCTAGCCCATCTGGCGTACAAGCTGGTGTAGGTGTTGATGCGGGCGTTTCTGGCCAAGCACAACCAGGTCAAGTTGATGCTGGTGCTTCTGGTTCTGTTTCAGGTTCTGCAACAGCTCAGTAATTCTTAGTGATAAGAATAGTTAAAAGATTATAGAGTCATATATTTAAGATGCCGATTTATGTATGAAGTGAGCTGCTACTCATTACTCTATAATTAAGAGAGTTTAGAATTCTCAAAAAAGCCCCAAAAGACGTAGCTTATTGGGGCTTTTTATATAGTAATGAATTTAGTCATCATGACGAGAATCTCGACGATTATGATCACGATCTTCTACCCGTTTTTTATCCCACTCGTGGCGTCTTTTATCGTCATCCCGGCGTTTCTTATCCTCGTCATGGCGTCTTTTATCCCATTCATGACGATTTCGATCCTGTTCGCGAGCAACTCTTCGTTGTTGTTCATATATTCTTTGACGTTCTTCCCAGCGTCTTCGTTCCCAATCGTTATATCGACGTCCATCATTGCGATCATAGCGATTACTATCATGATCATGGTAACCATAACCACCACGATAAGAAGGGTCGTCCGTATAAGCCACACAGCCTACAGTTAAAAGACTGGTTGCTAATAAAGTAACAACTAGTTTTGTTGACATAATCGTACCTCTTTTTGTCTGTTAACAATAATTGGCAAAAAAGTCCTGTTTTAAGTGACAGATTTGTTAATGACATTTGCTTGAAATCAGATTAGCGTAATTTGGGTTTTACCTTTGTATCTTGATTACATGAGTTGTATGCGAATATAGTCAAATAACAACAGAATTCTGTAGAAAATATGAAGGATAAGAGGAATTCATGGAGATAGGCATGACAGCATTTAATCAAAAAATTCAAACATTGCTAGAAAAGGGCCAAGGGCCTGCTGCTCGAGCTCTTGATAAGTTACCTCGATTAGCCCAAGAATCACTTGCTAAAATTCTTGGATATTCTTACCAATATCCCGATCTCGACTCATTTACTAAATGTATGATGGCTGTACAAATTAAACAGGGTCATATCGGTTTCATTGGTTCAGACCCAATTGAATCTAGAAGGCAGTTCGATACGCAAATGCTGGCTATACGCCACAAGTCAACAGAGATCGATTTAGTAGAAGATATCCGTTTACCTCTCCAAAGTGGAACCGTTTTTGCGAGACACTATCATCCAGCACCGAATAAAAAACTACCTCTTATTGTTTTCTATCATGGAGGAGGATTTGTTGTTGGTGGTTTAGATACTCATGATGAGGTTTGTCGTATATTGGCAAAATATGCAAAAGTACAAGTACTCAGTATTGATTACCCCCTAGCACCTGAGGTTTCTCCTCAGCATTTAATCCAATCTTGTGAAGATGCTTTAGCTTGGGTATATCAAAATCGTAGACAGTTAAAAATATTAAAAGGTCGAATTGCGGTAGCCGGGGATAGTGCTGGTGGAAACATTAGTACAGTCGTGGCTCAAAGATCAGTAAATAAACCTTATGCTCCTCAGGCCCAACTTCTTATTTATCCTGCCGTCGATTTCAAGAGTCGACATCCTTCCTTCTATGCATATAACGAAGGATTAGTTTTGACGGATAACGATATCAATAATGTCACTCAATATTATGCAACCCAGCATAACGTAGAACTAGATGATCCAATTATTTCTCCAACCTACGGCAACTTGAAGAAGAATCCTCCGGCTTTTGTGATTACTGCTGGGCATGATGTATTACATGATGAAGGAAAAATCTATAGCTATAAGCTACGCCAAAATGGTGTCAAAATGTATTATGAAGAATATTCAGATCAAACTCATGGTTTTATAAATTTGACGCCTATTTCCAAAAAAGCCAAACGGTACACCATTGAGTTCAGTAAAAACTTTAGAAAATTTTGGGATAAAAATAGCTAAATAAAAGTTTGGTCCATGTTTCACGTGGAACATGGGCACATCCAAAATATTAGGCCTTAAATAAAAGTTAATAAATACTCACTAGAATTCTTTTATATAGACGATTAAATTTAACCTCTATTAAGTTTTGCATTTTACTGTAGGAAGATATGAAAAAATTATTAATGCTATGTTGCTTAGGTCTAAGCAGTCATTCAGTTTGGGCTGACACTTTAGTTGAAATGCAAACAAATTTAGGCAACATAGAAATACAACTTTATGACGAGAAAGCCCCAATCAGCGTAAAGAATTTTAAAACCTATATAAAGTCGAACTTTTATAAAGATACGATCTTCCATCGCGTAATTCCTGGTTTCATGGTGCAGGGCGGTGGACTTACTGCAAATATGCAGGAAAAGACAACCCGAGCACCAATCAAAAACGAAGCCGGAAATGGAATTGCTAACACCCGCGGAACTTTAGCAATGGCTCGTACTGCAAATCCTGACTCTGCTACTAGTCAATTCTTTATTAATGTCGCAGATAACAATTTTCTAAATCGTTCGGCTGGTAACCCAGGTTATGCAGTTTTCGGAAAAGTAACTAAAGGAATGGATGTGGTTGACCGTATTGTAAAGGTACCTACAACCAATGATGGCATGCATCAGAACGTTCCTAAACAACCTATTAAGATAATAGAAGTGAAAATCAAAAAAGAATGAAAATAAATGATTTAAAATTTATTATTTTAAATCAGTAGCTTAATTAATTATTTTGGCTTTTTTGATTTTTGGTTGGGTAAAAAAGAGTCGGTCAAACACATATATTTAGAAAAGTGCTTGCGTACCAGTTTTTTTTCCCTATAATGCACTCATCCCGACGCGATACACGAGAATATCTTAGCTTACAGGGTTAAGATGAAAGCTTAGTATTGCGTTGAATTCTGTCTCTGACGAAGAGCAGAAAAATCATTAAGAGAATTGAAGAACAACTTGTGTGGATTTTTACTGATTGATTGATCG
>NZ_JASCAI010000026.1:0-54175 GCF_029967875.1 Acinetobacter sp. V89_4 | reverse complement strand
ACGACCTTCGGGTTATGAGCCCGACGAGCTACCAGACTGCTCCATCCCGCATCAAAAAACTGCTTGCACTCAACTTTCTGGTTCAAAGTTGGTGCGGAAGGGGGGACTTGAACCCCCACGCCCGAAGGCACTACCACCTCAAGGTAGCGTGTCTACCAATTCCACCACCACCGCAGCTTGTGGGACGCATTCTAGTCCTTCCAATTATAAAAGGAAAGCCCTATTTCGAATTATTGACCCGTTTTTGGTGCATTTGGTGAAGTTTCAGGCGATGTTGTTTGAATTGGTGCTGTTGTTTGTACAGATTTCAAACTATATGCCTCAGTCGTCTGTTTTTTCGCAAAAACAGCCAAGGTTAAACTCGTCACAAAAAACAGTGCCGTTAAAATAGCAGTAAGGCGAGTAAGGAAATTAGCTGAACCCGATGCGCCAAATACAGTTGCTGCGCCGCCGCCGCCGAAAGAAGCACCAGCATCCGCACCTTTACCGTGTTGGACTAGAATCAAGCCAATCATCAGTACCGCTAAAATAATATGTACGATCAGTACAAAAGAGTGCATACCCTATCCTCGTTATTTACTTTGTGCAAAGGCATGTACGATTTGGTAAAAAGATGCTGCATTTAACGAAGCACCTCCAACCAACGCGCCATTAATATCTGGACATGCTGCCAACTCGACTGCATTCTCAGCTTTTACACTACCGCCATATAAAATCGCAATGTCTGGACCCGCAGAAGTAATCTGACTTAGACCTTCACGGATTTTAGCATGCATTGCCTGTGCATCTTGTGGTGAAGCAGTTTTACCTGTACCAATTGCCCAGATTGGCTCATAAGCAATTACAATTTGCTTTTGCCATTGCTCTGCAGTCACTACAGGAGCTATATCACAGATTTGTTGCAATACAACCTGCTCTGCCAAATCTTGTTCACGCTGTTCGAGACTTTCACCCACACAATAAATGACAGTTAAGCCTGCATTTAAAGAATTTTGGAGTTTTGCCTTCAAAATTTCAACGTTATCACCTAACAAATCACGGCGTTCAGAGTGACCCACCAATACAAAATTAATTTGGCTATCTTTTAATAATTCTGCACTGACTTCACCAGTATAGGCGCCTGTACCTGCTACACGCGATACATCTTGTGCAACTGTATATACTGTTTTTGCAGCATCTTGCAATTGTGTTTGTACCATTGCAAGTGCAATAGAAACCGGAGCAACTCCGACATGGCAGCTTTCATCTGCAATTTCGTTTTGTTGCAATAGTTGTTTAAATTCTTCTATAAGTTGTTTGGCATTGGCACGCATTGGGTTCATTTTCCAGTTGCCAACTACCCAAGGCGTAATCGTCGAACCCGACATACGGCTCACCTTTCATCAAAAATGCAGCACATTCTACACGCATTTCTACAAATTTCAGATACTTTTCTTTAACGGCTTTGCTCATATCTTTTCTACTATTTGAAAACAGTCATAAAACTTTATTAAGACTAAAGCTCCGCATTTTAAAAATTAATGAATAAAAACTTCGACTGGTTCAAGCTTTAATATATGGATCAAGACGAGAGCATCATTTTCTCAGGTAGTAATTTTAGATAACAAAAGTATAATTTTTTATATACCAATTATAAACATATGAGCACAGGTAGGCAGATGTCAGTCATACATACATCTCCAAAATTTTCGGGGTTTTTTCGACGATTAGTCGAAGAAAAACATGTGTCGGCAGCGACCATGCAAGCAGCACTAGATGCAGCAAAAAGAGCTAAACAGGATACTGTTGCGTACCTGATTGAAGAGGTTAATCTCTCCCCTTCTTTATTAGCTGAAACAATTTCTATTGAATTTGCTGAACCATATTTTGATCTGGACGTTTACGATACTAGCCAGATTCCTAAAGATTTGGTCGACCAGAAACTGATTTTAAAACATCGGATCTTGCCTCTCGTACAAAGAGGACAGATTTTATATGTTGCAACCAGTAATCCCAGCAATATTGATGCTATTGATGCTATTCGCTTTAACAGCAAGCTTATGGTTGAGCCTGTTATTGTCGAGCACCATAAACTCGAAAAAATTCTGGTACAGCAATTTACTGAAGAAAGTAACTTCGAGTTTAGTGATGAAGAATTTGATCTAGATGTAGATCTTGATACCTCAGCTACTCCAGAAGAGGATGAGGATACTCCGCAAGGCGATGAAGCACCTATTGTTAAATATATTAACAAGTTATTGATTGATGCGATTCGTATGGGGGCTTCTGATTTACATTTCGAACCTTATGAAAAATCGTATCGGGTCCGTTATCGGGTCGATGGCGTTTTGCGTCAAATTACAAATCCGCCTTTGCAGCTGGCTAATCGTTTGGCTTCACGCTTAAAAGTGATGTCTCAAATGGACATTTCTGAAAAGCGTGTCCCTCAAGATGGTCGTATCAAGCTCAAGCTATCAAAATCTAAAGCAATTGATTTTCGTGTGAACTCTCTTCCGACCTTATTTGGTGAAAAGCTAGTTCTACGTATTCTCGATCCATCGAGTGCTATGCTGGGAATTGATGCTCTAGGATATGAAGAAGAGCAAAAAGCCCTCTTTATGGAAGCATTAGATAAGCCACAAGGTATGCTTTTAATCACAGGTCCAACCGGTTCTGGTAAGACTGTATCTTTATATACAGGCCTCAATATCTTAAATACTGAAAGTTCTAATATTTCTACTGCCGAAGATCCAGTCGAAATTAACCTTGAAGGCATTAATCAGGTTAACGTGAACCCTAAGGTAGGTCTGACTTTTTCAGCTGCACTTAAGTCATTTTTACGTCAGGACCCTGACATTATTATGGTCGGTGAGATTCGTGATTTAGAAACAGCGGAAATCGCGATTAAAGCTGCTCAGACAGGCCATATGGTGATGTCCACGCTACATACCAACAGTGCTCCTGAAACATTGACTCGTCTACGCAATATGGGGGTTCCATCTTTCAATATTGCAACATCAGTCAATCTGGTCATTGCTCAGCGTTTGGCACGTCGACTATGTTCTCAATGTAAAGTACCTACTGACATCCCTAAACAAAGCCTATTGGAAATGGGTTTTACCGAACAAGATCTGACACATCCCGATTTTCAAGTTTTTCAACCAGTCGGTTGTCCAGAATGTCGTGAGGGTTACAAAGGTCGAGTTGGTATTTATGAAGTAATGAAAGTCACACCTGAGATTTCCAAGATTATTATGGAAGATGGCAATGCTTTAGAAATCGCTGCCGCTTCTGAAAAACTGGGGTTTAATAATCTACGTCGCTCAGGTTTAAAGAAAGTTATGCAAGGTGTTACTTCTTTACAAGAAGTCAATCGCGTAACCAGTGAATAAAAGACAATTTAAAATAAGGATAATGTCATGACTGTCAAAAAGGCACAATTGATGCCGACTTTTGCTTATGATGGGGTTGACCGTAAAGGCGTAAAAATTAAGGGGGAACTTCCGGCTAAAAATATGGCTTTAGCCAAAGTCACCCTACGCAAGCAAGGTGTAACTGTTCGTAATATTCGGGAAAAGCGTAAAAATATTCTTGAAGGTTTATTTAAGAAAAAAGTATCAACGCTCGATATCACGATTTTCACGCGACAACTTGCAACCATGATGAAAGCTGGTGTCCCACTGGTACAAGGTTTTGAAATTGTGGCAGAAGGTCTAGAAAACCCAGCTATGCGCGAGGTGGTACTCGGTATTAAAGGTGAAGTTGAAGGTGGTAGTACTTTTGCCTCAGCTTTAAGAAAGTATCCTCAGCACTTCGATAAATTGTTTTGCTCTCTTGTAGAGTCTGGCGAACAGTCTGGTGCGCTTGAAACCATGCTGGACCGCGTGGCAATTTACAAAGAAAAAAGTGAATTGCTCAAGCAGAAAATCAAAAAGGCCATGAAATACCCAGCAACGGTTATTGTAGTCGCTGTAATCGTTACCATTATTTTGATGGTTAAAGTAGTTCCCGTTTTCCAAGGCCTATTTTCTTCGTTTGGCGCAGATTTGCCTGCCTTTACACAAATGGTCGTAAATATGTCGAAATGGATGCAGGAATACTGGTACATTCTGATTTTTGTGATTGGGGCAATCATTGCCGCATTTCTGGAAGCTAAAAAGCGTAGTAAAAAATTCCGTGATGGTTTAGACAAACTTGCTCTGAAACTACCTATCTTTGGTGATCTGGTTTATAAGGCAATTATTGCCCGTTACAGCCGTACTTTAGCAACAACTTTTGCAGCTGGTGTTCCTCTCATTGATGCGCTTGAATCAACGGCTGGTGCAACCAATAATATTATTTACGAACAAGCGGTAATGAAAATTCGTGAAGATGTTGCTACAGGGCAACAACTCCAATTTGCGATGCGCGTTTCAAATCGTTTTCCATCTATGGCTATACAAATGGTCGCAATTGGTGAAGAATCTGGTGCTCTAGACAGCATGCTCGATAAAGTTGCAACGTACTATGAAAATGAAGTTGATAATGCCGTTGATGGTTTAACTTCAATGATGGAACCTTTAATTATGGCAATTTTAGGGGTACTTGTAGGTGGTCTGGTGATTGCTATGTATCTTCCAATTTTCCAAATGGGCTCCGTCATATAATGCAAGAAATTATTGCTTATTTTATTCAAAACTTAACTGCACTTTATATTGCAGTTGCATTATTGAGCCTATGTATTGGTAGCTTTCTTAATGTGGTGATTTATCGCACCCCAAAAATGATGGAACAAGATTGGCAGCAAGAATGTCAAATGCTACTCGACCCTGAACAACCAATCATTGATCATGAAAAACTGACTTTAAGTAAGCCTGCTTCATCATGTCCAGAGTGCCATCAGCCCATCCGTTGGTATCAAAATATTCCTGTCATCAGTTGGTTGGTTTTAAAAGGTAAATGTGGTCATTGTGGTCACCCAATCAGTATTCGCTATCCAGCGGTTGAACTATTAACAATGGTATGTTCACTGGTTGTAGTCCTAGTGTTTGGTCCAACCGTACAAATGCTTTTCGGCCTAGTCCTGACTTGGGTCCTGATTGCCCTCACCTTTATAGACTTTGATACTCAGCTACTACCTGACCGTTTCACCCTACCTTTGGCTGCGCTTGGTTTAGGCATTAATACCTTTAATATTTACACCTCACCTAACTCAGCCATTTGGGGTTACCTGATTGGTTTTTTATGTCTTTGGATTGTGTATTACTTATTTAAAGTCATTACAGGCAAAGAAGGCATGGGCTACGGCGACTTTAAATTGCTTGCTGCATTGGGCGCGTGGATGGGGCCATTGATGCTGCCATTAATTGTGTTATTGTCATCTTTACTAGGTGCAATTATTGGCATCATTTTATTAAAATTACGCAATGACAATCAGCCCTTTGCCTTTGGGCCCTACATTGCCATTGCAGGTTGGGTTGCCTTTCTATGGGGTGATCAGATTATGAAAATCTATTTGGGAGGTTAAGATGGCTTTTATTCTGGGAGTCACAGGTGGTATTGGCAGTGGAAAATCTGCTGCAACACAATGGTTTGAATCCCAAGGAATACAAGTCGTCGATGCCGACATCGTTGCTCGCGAAGTGGTTGAGAAAGGCCAACCTGCCCTGCAAAAAATCCAACAAACTTTTGGAGACTGGGTACTTCAATCCAATGGTAATCTCGATCGTCGTGCCCTACGCGAACATATTTTTCAAAATCCTGAAGCAAGACAAACACTCGAAAAAATCACGCATCCAGCTATTCGCCAATCTATTATTCAGCAGTTGCAAAACCCAAAAAGTCCTTATGTGATTTTAGTTTCACCCCTACTTTTTGAAACCAACCAGCATGAATTGGTGAACCACACCTTATTAGTTGATGCGAGTGAACAAACTCAAATTCAGCGTGCAAGCCAACGTGATGGGCAAAACCAAGAACAAATTCAGAAAATTATTGCAGCACAAATGCCACGCGAACGTAAACGCGAACTTGCCAATGACATTGTGTTTAATGATGGATTACTCGAACATTTACATCAACAATTAGAGCCGCTACATCAAAGTTATTTAAAGCGTACAAACTAATTTGATTTATTTTGCTGCTTAATTTGTTGTGCCAAGCTATCTGGTCGGAACCATCGCCAAGGTTGTAAGGCGCCGATTCCCATTCCGACCAAGCCCACAACAATAGATGGGCTTAATGCTTCGCCGAGTAAAGGTACAGCTAAAATGGCAGCAATAAACGGTGCCAAAGTCACAATACTTCCTGTTTTAAAAGCACCAAGTCGCTGAATCGCTGCCACATAAGTCAGAGTTGCAATAATAACCACAAATACACCATGGAAAATGCCCTGTATCGCTAAATGGACAGGACTGACTTCCATGAAATGCTTTGGTAAAAATAGAGCATAGATGGGTAAGTAAATAATTGCAGACCAAATCGCAACACTTGCCATAGAGTGCCATGCAGAAAGTTTCCACTGTTTAAGTAATACAGTGAAAATACCCCACCAAATCGCACTAATAAAAAGAAGTAAATCACCCACGCCAAAAGCAGAAGCATTACCTTGCAACATCAACACGCTCATGAGAGTCAAGGCAGTAATCATAATTACCAGACTCACCCATGTATGCTTATCAAACGGCTGCCTAAATAAAATGTATGCTGCAAACGCAGTACAAATTGGGATACAACCATTTAAGAAAATTGCAGCATGCGCAGCGGGAGCATAGAGAAAAGCGGTATAGACGGTGAGACAATAAATGACCCCGCCAATCAAGGCCAAAATAACCGCATGTTTACTCCATAAAAAAGCGAGATCTTTTTTATAGATTAAAATGGGCATTAAAATTAGGAAGGCTATAGCGAAACGCAATGCGGCTATGTCCCAAGCACTGATATGCCACTGTGCATTTAAACGGGCAAAAAGCGTAAACCCGCCCCAAATGCACATGGTCACCAATACAAAGAAATAACCTTGCTTACGGGGAGACATATCAAGATGACTTAAAAACTAAAAAGGCAGCGAGATTATACCTCAGAACGCTGACGGCAAGCCTCATAAAGTGCCATACCTGTCGCTACGCTGACATTTAGACTTTGTAGATTACCTGACATCGGAATATAAACTTTATGATCACACTGCGCCTGTGTAATAGGACGCAAACCAGTGTCTTCAGCTCCCATTACAATCACAACGGCGCCAGAGAAATCACACTTTTGAAGTGGCAACGCACTTTCATCAAGCATAGTACCAATTACACGTACATGAGTTGTTTCTTTAAGATGAGCCAATGTACGAGCTAAATTAGTGACTTGAATAAATTTAACTTTCTCAGCTCCACCTGCTGCAACTTTACGAGCAGTTGGTGTCAAACTAGCCGAACGATCACGAGGCACAATAACAGCTTGCACGCCCATCGCAGCGGCGGTACGAATGCAGGCCCCTAAGTTATGCGGGTCTGTCACCTGATCCAATGCCAACAACAAAGCATCTGGAGTTTCTCTTAAAATTTGATCAAGATCTTGCTCATTCAAGACAGGATGTGGACGTACTGCAGCAACTACACCTTGATGAAATGGAAGACCTGCGAGTTTCTCAAGACTATCGCGGCTTGCTTTTTGTACACTAATTCCAAAAGGCTCTGCCAATTGCAAAATCTTTTGCAAACGCTGATCATCCCGTCCTTTTAAAGTAAACAGGGTTAGCACACGCTCCGGCTCAAGTTCTAACAATGACTCCACTGAATGAACGCCATAATAATATTCCTGTTTTGCCATGCATGACCTCTAACAACGTTTGAGCAAAAAAATAAAAATCCTGCAAAGCCAACTTCACAGGATTTCTTTGGGCATAGTGTACCCGATTTGAACAGGAATTTCTTAGCCTTCTAAATGGCATACATAATCGAGTACTTCGTCAGTTTCGATTTTAAAAAGACTGTTGCCCGGTACATAAAATGATTGGCCTGCACGGAACAATTCACTTTCAGTGCTGTCCGCAATTGTTACGCGACATTCGCCTGAAATAATTTCCATACGCTCAGGAACATGCGTTTCAAAAGTTAAAGCTTGCTCAGTCGGCAAAATAACACCTAATGTTTTTTTAGTTCCATCTTCAAATTGCACGGTATGGCTGATACATGCTCCACCAAAATAAACGTTTGATTTTTTGATGACCGTTACATGATCAAATTGGGTTGAACTCATGCAGATTCTCCAGATAATGCCGTATTTATATAAATTATGATGAATGTAGTTTAATTGTGCCTAAATAACTAATCAATCAGTTTTCATACGGATAGACTTGTAATTTCCACTGCTGTGCCTGAATTTTTTTGGCAAAAGCATAAGGTAAGTTAATCTCAATATTTCGACTATTCGACACAATTGCATCGTATCTGCAAACTTCGACCTGATTTTCATCTAGGAGTATCCAACACACTTTTTGCGCCGTTGGATGGGCAATTGCTGTAGCAATTACAGGTGAACCGTCATTCATTCCTACATGAAAATTTTCACTGTCGTTTTGCATTAACGCCAGATCATAAGCTGGAAAATCGATAGCATCTGAATCGAATTGCTGGCTATCGTGTATAAGCACACTCTGCTTTAAAGTCGGCCAAATACAATAACGCAAATAATGCTGATCCATCACCCGATTATCCAGATAACGTCCGGTGGCAACATAATCCCTGATATGTGCTTCAATATTATGAAAAATCCCTGTACACCCACCCCACATTCCAGCCAAAATTAACTCAGTATGAGAATAATTATCGCGCATTAAATGAAACCATTTATCACTCTTGAGCCATGCATCTACAGCCGCCTTTTCGCGATGCGACACAATTGAGTCGGCATCACGTATTAGAAAGCGTTTAATTGTAGGATCATCCATCACAAAAAAGCGCCAAAACAGGCCAGATAGTTGTTTTTGAGAATCTGTAACTTGAATGACTTGCGCACCCTTTTCTTTTAACCGCTGTTGTACCAGTACTGGCACACTATCATCGACATAAAATCGACACGTCCATTCTGGATAAATCTGTTTGGCTAGCTGAGTATTTAAAATAGAGGTTTCACAATAGCGAGGATTTGCCCCAAATAATGAGAAGGCAATAATATTTTCTGCAGGGTTTGTACTAAATGCTGGTGGTGCATGATCTGGAATCGATAAAATAGGTTCGCTCTTGGCTAGCTCTTTTTTTGTTGTAATTGCTAAGCGTCCAAATTTGATTGTTTCTTCTTTTTTATTTAAATGATGACAAACCTCTGTGAGTCCATCATATAAGTTTGTATTTACGTTAGTTCCACTGGCCTGAATCGCTTGTAAATAATGTTGATAGGCTTCGTTATAACGGCCTAAGCGTAATTCGGTATAAGCCAAGTCAGATAAAGCTCCCGGATGCTTAGGAACTAAGCTAACAGCTTGTTTAACATGTTGATAAGCTTTGGCATAATCACCTTGTGCAGCTGCTTGTTTAAATGCATTAAAATGTTGATTTAAAATTTTATTCATTTCCGCAGGATTGTTTTTTTTATGATGATTGACCATCCCTATGGGTGGTTTCGGTAAGCTGAATGTTTTTTTCATTGTAAATATCCGCAATCTTGCTGTTCTATAATTTCAGTTAGAATAATAGATCACTTGTAGCAAATTCAAAACTTCTCTATCTTTAACCCATAATTTGGCGCGTTGGATGCGTTTATGCTCACACATTTAACTTTAATTAATTTTGCATTAGCTGATCATTTAGCTATTGATATAGAACAAGGATTTAATGTTCTAACAGGCGAAACAGGTGCCGGAAAATCATTATTACTGGATGCACTCTCTGCCTGCCTCGGGGAACGTACAGATACAAATTATGTCCGTTATGGTTCGGACAAAGCGGATATTACCGCGGTTTTCACCTATCAAAATAATAGCCCTGAGGCAAAATGGCTCCAAGACCACGAGCTAGATGATGATTCTGGGGAAATTCATTTACGTCGTGTTATTTTTGCAACTGGTCGTAGCAAAGCATGGGTTAATGGACGCCCGAGCAGTCTATCTGAACTTAAAGAGTTAGGACGTTTGCTGGTTCAACTCTATAGTCAGCACAGCCAGCAGCAACTTCTTGAACCGCCTTATCCAAAACATTGGCTAGATCGTTATAACAATTTTTACGTTGAAGCGAATGATGTACGTGAAGCCTATAGCTCATGGCAACGTACCATTCGTTTGCACCAAGCAGCCCTAGATGCACAAGCAACCCGTCTACAACGGATTGGTACTTTAGAGCATCAAATTGAAGAACTCGAAGAGGTCATTCAAACCGACTATAAAGAAATTGAGCAAGAGTTTGATCGACTTAGTCATCATGAACATATCATGCAAGACTGTAGCTTTAGCTTAAATGTCTTAGATGAGGCTGAACAGAACATTACTCAAGAAATATCTTCGATTATTCGCAGATTAGAGTCCCATGCAGGGCGCAGCGAACAACTTTCTGAGATCTATAATTCTTTACTGAATGCTCAAAGTGAAATAGACGATGCAACGGCAAACTTGCGTCAATTTATTGATCGCCAAAGTTTTGATCCTGAGCGGATGGAAGAACTAAATTCCAAATTGGAAGTTTTCCATCGTCTGGCACGTAAATACCGCACTCAGCCAGAGACGCTTAAAGAAGAATATGAAGCTTGGCAAAGTGAGCTTGAGCAATTGCATCAACTTGAAGACCCAGAAACATTGGCAGAACAAGTTGAAAAATCGCATGAGGAATTTTTAGAAAAAGCTCAGCATTTAGACAATATTCGTCGTGAAGCTGCCGCTCCGCTTGCGAAACAATTAACTGAACAAGTGAAACCTTTAGCACTACCAGAAGCACACTTCGAGTTTAAGTTCGAACCATTAGAGCAGCCAGGCGCAGAGGGTTTAAGCTTTATTCAACTTTTATTTACTGCCAATAAAGGTATTCCTCCACAACCATTGGCACGAGTGGCCTCAGGTGGTGAGCTTTCTCGTATTGCCCTCGTAATGCAAGTCATGAATGCAGAAAAAACTGAATCTGAAGTTTTGGTGTTCGATGAGATTGATGTCGGGATTAGTGGTGGTACCGCAGAAGTTGTAGGACGTTTACTTGCTGACTTAGCACAACATGTCCAACTCTTATGTATTACTCACCAAGCACAAGTTGCTGCACAATCTGATCAGCATTTATTAGTTAAAAAACAACAAACTGACCCAGCCAGCAGTACAATTGTAGAACTTGATGAAAATCAAATCATTTTTGAGTTAGCTCGCATGTCAGGGGGTGTGGAAATTAATGAAACAACCTTACAGCATGCTAAACAATTACGCCAACTTAAATTTCAGGCTTCTTCAAATTAATAAAGAAAATGAGAGAAAAAGATTGGCGAAATCCGATTAACTCTTGTATGTTGATAAAAAGAACCTATATAGATAAAAGGGTCGAGAGGCCCTCTAGTGACATTTTTTGAGGGAGAACCGCTTAGGTGACCAAACAATATCTGACTCACCGTTGTCTGATTGCCCCGCCAGAAATGGCAGATGACTTTTTCGCAAACACTGTAATTTATCTTGCCCGTCATGATGAAGAAGGTGCTCAAGGCATTATTATTAATCGTCCTTCTGGTATTCAAATTAAAGAATTACTCAATGATCTCGACATTGAAGCAGACAATGTAAATCCACATGCGGTTTTACAAGGTGGGCCATTACGTCCTGAAGCTGGATTTGTTCTTCATACTGGACAACCAACATGGCATTCATCTATTGCTGTAGGTGAAAATGTTTGTATTACCACCAGTAAAGATATTCTAGACGCGATTGCCCATAATGAAGGCGTAGGTCGATATCAGATCGCTTTAGGCTATGCGAGCTGGAGCAAAAATCAGTTAGAAGACGAAATTACGCGTGGTGACTGGCTCATTTGTGATGCCGATATGGATCTGATTTTTAACCTGCCTTATGACGACCGTTGGGATGCAGCTTATAAAAAAATTGGTGTAGATCGTGCGTGGCTAGCATCTGAAATCGGACACGCTTAATGACCGAAACACAATCAAAATCGATTATGGCTTTTGACTTTGGTACTCAAAAAATGGGAATGGCGATTGGCCAGTCTTCAATTGAAAGTGCCAACCCTCTCCCTCTATTTGTTATGAAAGATGGTATTCCAAATTGGGATCAACTCTTAAAAATTGTGAAAGAATGGCAACCCAATTTATTTTTGGTTGGCCTGCCATTAAATATGGATGATAGTGAGTCAGAACTCTCTATACGTGCCCGCAAATTTGCGAGACGTTTACGTCATCAAACCAACATAGAAACGTTGATGGTAGATGAGCGCTTAACTACACGTGAAGCGAGAGAAGAGCTAGGTTTTTACCAAGAACAAGGTCGAGCAAAAAAACTCTCGGCTGATAGTTTTGCTGCTGCACTACTCATTCAGAGTTGGTATCGAAATCCAGTTGGATTAACGCCATAAAACAAAAAGCATGTAATTAAAACTACATGCTTTTTTTAATTAAATCACTTCGATTTTATTTTTCAACGATATGCACAGTCGCAGTTCGTCCAGAAACAAAAGCAAGTTCATTCTTCGGTGTTTCATCTAATACAATCTTCACAGGTACGCGCTGTGCTAAACGAACCCAACTAAAAGTTGGATTTACATTAGCAAGAAGCTTAGAACTGCTTGAGCGCTCACGATCTTCAATACCCGATGCAATACCTTGTACATGACCTTTAATTTTCTGGTTATCACCCATTAATTGCACAGTAGCCTGATCGCCTACATGAATACGATTTAACTTCGTCTCTTCAAAGTAACCCACCACATAGAGCTGTTTACGATCAAGTAATGCTGCAACAGCCTGTCCCACTTGAACATAGTTACCTGGGCGCATATCAAAGTTAGATAACGTACCATCAGCTGGAGCAATTACCGCAGCACGATGCATATTAAGTTCGGCTAAATGCAAATTGCTCGTTGCAACCTCAATGAGGGCCTGTTGTTGCTTAACAGTTGCTTCTGCCTGCTGAATTGCTGCTTGGAGTTGCTCATGCTCTGCAAGGGATTGATCACGTGTGGCAAACACTTGGTCTTGTTCTTGCTTAGAGATAGCGCCATCCATTAGGTTCGAGTAACGACCGGCATTTTTCTCGGCCAATTTGATATTACTAGCTGATTTAATCAAGTTCGCTTTTGCTTGTGCCAAACCCGCCTGCGCTTGAGCAAAGGCTGCATTTGCTTTTGCTAAATCCGATTTGGCCTGCTCTACATCTAAAGCTCGACGAGAAACATCAATTTTAAAGAGAACCTGACCTTTTTTTACAGTCTGGTTATCTTGAACCAATACTTCTGTGACAAGGCCAGCGACATCCGAAGATACTTGAATAACATCACCACGCACTCGACCATCGCGTGTCCACGGCGCTGCATTATAGTAGTTCCACAAATGCACAATGGTATAGACCGCCACCATTAATGCGACAATCAAAATTACTGGACGGATGACCTTTTTCAAATCCACCTGATTCATTTCACTCACCTAACTCAATCTTTAATTTCGCAATCATCTCTATGCACCCACCCCAACAAAAATTTGATGTATTACCAAAAGCAATAAAAGGTAAAAGCACAAATTGAAAATACTAGGTAATGCAATCCAGCCTTGTGCAATCCACTTGTTGGTCAAAGGACTTAACCCACGAAAACATATATATGCCAAGAGGGCTTGAACGAGCAAAGAAGGCACGTAAATACCATAAACATTAAACTCACCCATTTGCTGTCGCTCCTCTCAAGGTACTGTTCTCATTCATTTGATCTGATGAAACATGACACATGCTATAAGCAATATTGTTAAGTGAAATGAGTAATCTTTGTCGCATCGTCATATCTTCAATATTTGAAGCAAGCTGTTTTAATTCAAATAAACCATGATGGATTTGCTCAACCAAAACCACCGTATTATCTACATCATTTTCTTTGGCTCTAAACAATTCATCTAGATTTTGTTGCAAATTTCCGATGTGATGAGCCAGTTCCGAATTTTGAGGAGTCTGATTTGCCAGTTCTTGTAATCTACTTAAATCGACAATACTGCTCGACTCAATCAATGCTTGATGAATTGAGGTTTTAATCTCATTAGATTGCACTACTTTACTGTTAAGAATTCCAATTCGGTCCAGCATACTGCGTAGGTGAACTTTAAAATCAAGACCATAAGGCAAATAGATCGCTTGTCTCATGGCACGATAATGCAAGGCCAGAATACGACTGGCACTCGTGTCTGGAGACATTGCACGAACAACGTCGATAACAACTAAAGACACTAAGACACCTAAAATCATGGCAAAAGAACCATCAAGATAAGACACCGCATCCATGCTATAAGCATTGTGTAGATTTAGGCCCATCATGGTATTAATACCCAAGACCATGCCCACTGGCATAAGCATTTGGTTGGCCATCATAGACACAGCAAACAGGAACATCGGTAATAAAACCAGTCCAAGTTCCCAGAATGTGGTGACATGAGGAAAAATACCAAATGCATAAACGAAGACTAAAACTGCTGAAGCAATACTGCCCCAGATAAAAATACGCAAAACTGGAACAGGGTTATCTAATGCCGTTAAAATACAGGCTGTTACTGCGCCCATTTGTGCCATCATAAATCCAGCTTTCCACCCCGAAATAATCCAGACCCCAGTCACAATAAATGTAATAAGGACTGCACTAATGCCACCTCGAATAGCCACACCATGGTCACGGTGTAAACTTGGGTATTTAGTGGTCATTGGCGTAATGTTGTCAGGGATTTCTTTATTGCCTTGCTGAATTCTTTGCCACAAGACTTTAACCGCTAAAACATTGCTAATGAAATGGCGTACATCCATTTTCATAGCAGCGACCAAAACTTGCTGATGTGTAGAAGCCGATTCCATTAAACTCAAGAAATCACTTTCAAACTCATCTGGCAACTGCAAAATATTTTCATCAATAATTAATTCTTTTTGCTCCAGAAAATGTACAACATGAGCTGAAAGTTGTTGCAGTTTTTCTGAATGAGTTTCGATAAACCTAAGTTCTTGAAGCTGCTTAATACGTTCAGATAAAGCAACCAGATTCGCAACGACCATTGAGATTTGATGCAGCATTTCCTGCAAGGGTTTGGTCATGCCATGCAACTCACCTTTCTCATAACTCAAATGTACTGCCAAAGCATGAATATCTGTGGTATCACGAGTAATAGTGGCTAAAAGTTGCGTATTGTTCTGCTGAGGGTCAGCAGTTAATAAATTAGCAAACAGATTTTCTGTATCTTTAAGCGTTTTAATGACGCGCTGCTTAATCGCAGAACCAATGTGCATTGGAAGAATCGTGGCAGAAACCACAGCGCTTGAAATTACCCCAATCGAAATCTCAATGACCCGAGCTAAAGCAATATCAAAAATATTGTATTGATCAATATACGTAATCGCATTGAAGACAATCATGGCTGTCGAGTAACCCGCCAGCATAAAAGCATAACTGCGTGGAGTCCGGTCAAGTAAAGACACATAAAGTGCAAAACCTACCCACAACGACAACACCACGGTAAACAACCAAGGTGTATTAATGAGATGTGGCGTTAGCGTTAAGGCAACCACTGCCCCACCCATCGTTCCTATAACACGATAGACACACTTAGAGGACACCATCCCTGAATAAGGATTGGCAATAATCAGGACTGTACCAATCGACCACATCGGGTTAATCAGATCTAATTCAAATGAAACAAATAACGCCAACATTCCAGCAATAAATGTTTTTATTGCAAAGATCAGATCAAGCCTACTCGGGCGAAACGCCAGTATTTGCTTTAATAACATGAACTCATCTCAAATACAGATTTGAACTGATGAGCATGCCCTTCAATGTTCAATTGTCTTTCTAGAGACAACAAAACTTTGCCATTTGCCTAAAAGCAAATGAGATGAGGAGCATCCTTCAATACAATGATTTTTCCACATCCTGCCTGATTGGCCCAGATGATTTCAATTTGGGCGCTATTTAAACGACCAAACTTTGGAAAGAAGAGGTATCAAGAAATTCGCCTAGAACCGACTAATTTCTCAATTAGATATTTTGTTTGGCAATTTTTTCAAAATAAAGCAATTTAGTCAACTAAAATATCTCTATTTGATAATTTGATATGTTTTTTAATTATCGTATATGATGTATTAGCCAAGAGAAGTTTTCTCTTTGTCAGAGTAAAATACTCAAATCAGGCATTTATTTTAGAATTGAGACAAATTCTCTTTTTTTCTGTTATAAAAACTCAAAGATGACTCATTGTTAAAGGATACGAACAAGACACTATGGCAATTTCAAGTTTTGGCAAAATTTTAACCGTACTGGACTTATTTTCAGTTTCGCGTCCAGTCATTAATGTCGATATTATTTGCGAAGAACTTGGCTTGTCTAAACCAACCAGTTACCGTTACCTCAAAGAATTAGTGTCTACTGATCTATTAAAACGCATTAATGGGACATCTGGCGATTATACCTTAGGCTCAAAAATTGCAGTTCTTGACTATATATCTCGCACAACAGACCCATTAGTTCAAATCAGCACACCGTTTATGCGAAATATTGTAGAGCGCACCGAACTGTGCTGCTTGCTCACCTATTTAAATGATGACTATTGTATCGACATTCATCATGAAATATTTAAAGACACTGAACTGCTCTCGTATGGTCGAGGCTGCCCAAGACCGATTTACGTTGGGTCATCTCCAAAAACGATGGTTTCGCATTTAAGTAAACAACGGATGCAAGATTACTATCATCGTTATCAACAAGAATTAAAACAATCAGGTTTTGCTGAAGATGAACCGAGCTTTATTCAGCGTATGCGTAAAATTAAAAAACAAGGCTTCTATTTCTCACAAGGTGAGATTGACCCAAATGTTTCTGGCCTTGCCGTTCCAGTACGTTTTTCGAACAAAGAAGTGCCTTTAGCTTTAACTTTAGTTGCCTCTAAAAATCGTTTTGATTTTTTAAATGTTGAAAAGCTCATCGAAATTTTACAAGAAAATGCAGCACTTATTGAGCAACGTTTTATGGAGTTATCTGAAAAAGGTGAAATCTAAAACTGCACCTTATGATAATTTAACCTTTTCTTACACTTTAAAATATTGAATATCTCAAAATATTCTCATATTATGATTTTAGCTCCTATTGGTGATTCTTTTCATCAGCAGCTCATCAATAGAAGCATCCCCCTCAGAGGAATAAGCTCATGTTGCCATCATGGGCTTTTTTCTTGCCCAATTTTTATAAGAACTGAAATTGTCGAAAAGTAAGATTAATACGCGGCT
Organism: Acinetobacter sp. V89_4; assembly: GCF_029967875.1. Classification (NCBI taxonomy): domain Bacteria; kingdom Pseudomonadati; phylum Pseudomonadota; class Gammaproteobacteria; order Moraxellales; family Moraxellaceae; genus Acinetobacter; species Acinetobacter sp. V89_4. Next base: position 36,792 of record NZ_JASCAI010000026.1, on the reverse strand, counting down.
GTAAAATTTTTGTTGAACGATTTAAACGGTGTTGCCAATATTGTTGAGTCTCCCCACGCATCACAATGAGTTGACCTGGTTGGAGCCACAATTCAACTTTCTCTTTACTTTGAATATGCCTAAAAGAAAATTTGCGGGTAGCACCAAAGCTTAAAGAAGCGATTGTTGTGGTTTTTGCCAAAGACACATCCGAATCGCTGTGCCAAGCCATGCCTTGAGTTCCATCTTCATAGAGATTTGCTAAGCAAGAATTAAATTTCTCTGAAAGTATTCGCTCTACCTGTTGTTTTAGTTTGGCGAGTGCTTTGTCCCACGGCAAAGAATCACGTGCGACACCCGAATATTTATATTGATAGTAATCATCTCCATACCATGCAACTTTTCGAGCTGTAATAAAGTGCTTGCCATACAACTTAGCCTCGTCATGTTTCCACGCGAGGTGCTGGTAAAGATAATGAAAATATTGTTCAGCTTCTTCAGGGCTTAAAATACAACCATAGTCCTGAACTTCACCATCGTAGGGTAATAAATTCTCACAAGGCTCTGGAGAAAATAAATCCAAGGTCATACGGTCTCTCCATGTTGCTTTGACATCTCCCAAGCTAACAATGCCAATTTGCGCCCCTTTTGCCAATGATATTCTCCGACCATTCCTGTTGCGCGGATCACTCGATGACAGGGAATCAAATATGCAATCGGATTTTGTCCAATTGCTGTTGCAACGGCTCGAACTGCTTTAGGTTTGCCAATTTGCTCTGCAATATCTTGATAGGTTCGTAATTGACCTTCTGGAATGGTCAGTAACGCTTCCCAGACTTGCAGTTGGAATGGTGTTCCAGCCAAATTAAGAGGAAGTTTCTGCTGTAAGTGTTCTGAAAAATCTTGTTCGAACCACTCTGCAACTTGTTGATGCCAAATCGGTGACTGATTTTTCAATTGAGCTTTTGGAAAATACTGCTTAATTAAATCTTCAATATTCTCGTGAGTTTCGATAAACCGTATAGAACATATGCCTTTTTCACTACTTACCACCAACAGCTCACCAAATGGACTGGTCTCAACCGAATAATTAAGAATCACGCCTTCGCCTTGCTGTTTATACTCACCAGGTGTCATCCCTTCGAGCTGAATAAACAGATCGTGCAAACGACCAGTACCCGACAAACCAGTGTTTAAAGCAGTTTCTAATAAGCTTCGCTTTTGTAGCAAATAATATTTAGCCTGCTGCAAACTCATATATTGGACAAATTTTTTCGGGCTAATACCTACCCATTCCTGAAACTGACGTTGGATATAACCTGAACTTAAATTCATATGGCTCGCAACATCGTCCAGACTCGGTTGTTGGTCTAGATGTTCATATAAATATTCAATTACATTGGCAATTACAGCAAATTGCCGAGAAGAAAGCATTTGCATGTGTCACCTCCTTAGCATTCATATCTTACATTAAAGTAGCTAAAGCCCCATGACGACCCGATTCTTGCACTTTCGAAAATAAAAAAGCCTTTCATTATAGAAAGGCTTAATCATTCAATATGTGCTTAAGGTTGCTTTAAATATGGCCAAGCCGCTTTAAGATAAATAAACATTGACCATAAAGTTAGAATGACCGCTGTATATAACAACGCGTAAGCCAACATTTCTAAAGGTTGCCAATTGAGTAAGAACACACTAATGGCAATCATCTGAAAAGCTGTTTTATATTTACCTACTGTTGATACAGCTACACTCGTTCTTGCGCCAAGTTCTGCCATCCACTCACGTAAAGCAGAAACTGTAATTTCCCGTGAAATAATGACAATTGCCGCAAAAGCCATTGAAATGGTTGGATTCCACTGCACCAAAACAATAAGTGCTGCCGCCACCATGAGCTTATCTGCAACTGGATCTAAAAAACGGCCAAATGCTGAAGTCTGGTTTAAAGTTCGTGCCAAATAGCCATCAAACCAATCGGTAATAGCAGCCAACACAAAAATAGCCGTCAAGATAATATGACGACTCATATTCCCTGCTTGCTCACCAATACCCATTGCAGGCGGCCAATACGCAATCACCAAAAATACAGGAATAAGCGCGATACGCGCCAACGTTAGGATATTTGGGATATTCAGGATTCGCCCTGTGGTCATAAACACCGCCAATTTAGTCTTCATGCATCTTGTAACAGACAAAAATACATTCTTCAATATTGTATCTATCTGTAACAGCCACTTTATACGAAATATACGAATCGAGGAAGTGGACTGCTTAGGTAAATACCGTAACAGTTTGCCGTAAAATTGCAATTAAATGATCATTTTGGTCCCAAAGATGGGCATATTCCGTGGAATAACCTTCACCAGCATATTCAGTCACCACTTTATATTTAAACCAATCACATAATTGATGTGGAAATGGATGGACATAGGTAATGTGCCAAGTTAAAGAACTTGCAGGAGCAACTTGTTTAAACATTGGCAATACACCAGGTGGCCAAATATCCATCAAAACAATTAAATCTGGCAATGTCATTTGACGATTTTCATGCTTCTCTGGAGAGAACCTTGACCATCCTCCAAAGTCAGCATACTTACTTCCTGTAACAGGATAATGACCTTCTGCCCAGCATACATCAAAATGTTGATAGCATTCTGGCATTTGTTTAGCAAAAGGAATCGGTTGTAAATCTTCGGGTGGTGCATAAATTGGCACAATAGGTTCTTGCCGTACTTCAATATTCGACGTACGAGGCACACCGAAGCTTGCAACCAAAATGGTTTGTACCGCGCTATCTTGCCATAAACGGGTTTCGAGTGTAGTGACCGACTTTCCTTCCCTTAAAATTTCAACAGTCAATTGAGCTGGCCCCTGCTGTACAGGCCCCACAAAAGTAACACTACAACTTAATAATCTTTTATTTGGATCTTGAATATTGGCGCACGTTTTTTGCATCAGCAATCCCGCAACAAGACCGCCAAACACTGTTCGTCCTTGCAACCACCCTTCGGGTATTTCAATCCATTCCTTTTGTTTTATTTCTTCAAACAATTGTAGCAAAGACATTCCTTTCCCTAAAACAAAAGTGTTATTAGGGACGATCTTTCCTCATTTTGATTGGAATGTGAATGGTCAATCCTTTAGTAATTGGCGAGTTATTTTGTCACTCCGCCTTTAAAACGATGCTTATTCATGAAGAATTTTATAAATCGTTCTTGCCATCATTTCACCAAAACCAGGCACAAGCGTGAGCTCTTTTTCAGATGCTTTTAAAACACCTTGAATCCCACCAAAATGAGTTAATAAATCTCGACGGCGCTTTGGACCCAATCCCGGAATCGCTTCTAAAACTGAAGTGCTACGGCGTTTATCACGTTTAGCTCGGTGTTTAGTAATTGCGAAGCGATGGGCTTCATCACGTACCTGTTGAATCAAGTGCAATGCTTTATGATCTTCTGGTAACTGGATTTTCGTGCCATCTGTAAAATGCAGGGTTTCAAGACCCGGTTTACGCCCTTCACCTTTCGATACACCCACCATGAAAGCATCAAGTCCAAGCTCTTGCATAACTTCCATCGCCATGTGAAGCTGACCTTTACCACCATCAATTAACAACAAATCAGGCAATATGGCTTTTTTATAACGGCGTGTTAAGGCCTGACGCATAGCGGCATAGTCATCGCCTGCGGTAATATCTTGAATGGCAAATTGGCGATAGTCACGCTTACGAGCACCACCTTGGTCAAACACCACACACGACGCAATTGGAGCTTCGCCCATGGTATGGCTAATATCAAAACATTCGATACGATCGACAGGCCTTCCAATCACTTGCTCTAACTGATGGAAACGTTCATTAAGTTCTAAATGGTTACTCAACTGCCCCTTAATTGCATGTTGAACATTCATTTCAGCTAACTCTAGCCACTCAGCACGAGTTTCTCGAACATTACTCTTGATCTGAACCTTTTTGCCAAACTGCTGTGCCAACGCTTCTTCTAATTCTTTACGGTCAGGCAATGCAATGTTCACAATTAATTCATTGGGTACTTCATCTGCAACTTGAAAGTAAAAGTTTGCCATAAAGTCACTCAGCATTTGCCCAAGATCATCACCCAACATGTCAGGGAAATAGCTTTTTCCACCTAGCATTCGCCCATTGCGTACATACATAATCTGCACGCATGTCACGCCAGCCTGATATGCAATGGCCAGAATATCCGCCTCACCTTTGACCTTAAAAACGGCCTGTTGCGCTTGAACTTCACGAAGTAAAGATAGTCGATCACGGTAAAAAACAGCTTTTTCAAATTCAAGTTCAGCTGCTGCTTGTTCCATTTTGGCAATGAGCTCTTGATTAAGCTCTTTCGTATCACCTTGCAAAAAGCGAATACTATTATTAATGTCTTCTTTATAGTCTTCGGGTGAAATCAGCCCTACACAAGGTGCAGAACAACGTTTGATCTGATATTGCAAACACGGGCGCTTGCGCTGCGCAAAGTAGCTATTTTCACACTGACGTACATTAAAAAGCTTTTGTAGAACGAGTAAAGTATCACGGGCACTATAGGCACTTGGATAAGGTCCAAAGAACTTACCAATTTGGTGCTTCCCTTTGCCGCGACCACTAGCAAGCCGAGGATAGGGCTTATCTGCCGATACAAAAATATAGACATATGACTTATCGTCCCGCAGCATGATGTTATAAGGCGGACGATGCTGTTTAATTAAATTTTGCTCAAGGAGTAGTGCTTCAGTTTCTGAACGAGTGACTAAAGTTTCAATATCATAAATTCTGGCAACTAAGGCCTGAGTTTTAGGATGCTCAATAGTTTTAACAAAATAACTCGATACCCGATTCTTTAGGTTTTTCGCTTTGCCGACATATAACAATTCGCCCTCTTTCCCTAGCATTTTATAAACGCCTGGAAGTTGGGTCATATGGGCTAAAATTTTTTCAATATGTGGACGAGCGTTTTGATTCACTATCGGCAGACATGGCTTAATACTGAATACCTAATGTGATGTTTTCAACCTGAGTTTTCAAGTGCTTTACTGTGCCACAAGCCAAATTTGGAAACAGATTTGGATATGCCCCGACAGACTATGTCGTACTCGCTTAAGAATCGAGGCGATAGTAGCTATATTTCACATCTTTTTCTTTATAGACCGCATAGGTTTTTTGACGAAAATCTGAGAACCAGCCATTCCCTGTATATCCCGCAATATGACCATATGTGTGGCCACTTGTTCGCTCAATAATATAAATATCGCCTTCTTGAGGACGATTAAAAGCCGGTTTAATTTTCTTATAACCGTTCTTCTCAAGCGTATGCCCCCAGTCTGAAGCTGCTACCGGATGCTTAGACACATCGGCGCCTGCTGCTTGTAAAGCAATGCGAATATTTTTGGCGCATTTCTCTTTACTATGGTTGGCAGATATACTTTCAAGCTTACTTGAGAACTTATGCAAATTAATATTTTGATCTTCAGATTGATGGCTTTTCACATCAGTTTTTTTATGTTTTTCAGTCGACGAAGCAGCTTGTCTTAACATCACTTTCATTTTTAAATCATCTTGAGAGCTTTCTTCTTTTCTCTCTTCGATATGATGAACGTGTGCATGAACTGCGTGATGAGCATGAGCCATTTTAAAACCTACTTCCGCTAACCAGTCTTCGAAAAAACCGCGCCATTGTAGAATCAAAATTGGTCCTTGGCTTTTAATAGTTGTAACAAATTGCCAGCACTGTGAAATGAGTCACAAAATCTATTAAATACTGTACGGCATAAAAAAACGCCCTTTCGGGCGTTTTAATTAAAATATATATGGTCGGACAAAAATCAGGAAGAAAATCCCAAGCATTAATAACCATTTTAAGAAGTAATACAACTTACGGTTTTTAGCTTTTAATGCTTTGGCTTTAATGCGAATTTGATAAACATAACCAAAAGCTTTATTTAAACCACCTGTTTGGTCACCTGTTTCATTCGGTGAACTTGCAGCAGTCATCACTTTACGACCAAACCAATGATTGAAACCTTCCATCCATTTCACTTTCATTGGACGTTCAACATCTGCAAAGAAAATAATGCGGTTTTGATCCGTCTTATTTTCAGCATAGTGAATATAGGTTTCATCAAACACGACACTTTGACCATCACGCCAAGAGTATCTTTCACCATCAACATCAATAAAACAACGATCATCATTTGGCGTAATTAAACCCAAGTGATAACGCAGTGAACCTGCATATGGATCACGGTGTCTTACCAAACGGCTGTCAGGTGCAAGCTCTGTAAACATTGCGGCTTTAATTGTCGGTAATGTTTTAAGAAGTGCTGTGGTTTTGGGGCAGAGCTCAGCAGCAGACGGATGGCTCGATTCGTACCATTTTAAGTAAAAACGCTTCCAACCCGTTTTAAAGAATGAGTTAAAACCTAAGTCGTTATATGTACTTGAAGCTTTGATCCCACCTTGGTCATATAAAGCTTTCGCTTCATCACGAATCATTTCCCAATTTTCATCCAACACTTTTAAATCTTTAAAATGCTGGGTGTCGATATAAGGTTGATTCGGCACCTTTGAAAAGATGTACATTAAAAAGTTAATCGGTGCGAGCAAGGTTGAATGGTCAAAAAATTGACGATAAAACGAGTGACGCACTTTGCCGCGATGCTGGATATACAATGCTGATATCACAAAAATCGCTAATATGATCCACTTAATCATATTGCTACTCTTTCAAAAGATTAGGGGCAACTTCACCTTATATTTAAGGTAATAGAAACCGGAAGTTTATTTAATTGGCACAAATTTTAACAAAATTGACTTATAAAAAGCGAATGTAAAAAAAATAAGTCAAATAATAGGTCTCATATTTTTATAAGAAATAAAAGAAGCCTCGGTGTTTTTTCAGCACTTTAAAAAGTTAAAACTTGTTGTTATTTTTATTCGCTTTTTTAAGATAAAAATTGAACAATTGACTTTTTTGACAAAAAATTAACTTTTGAATTTTCTTATTTTTTATAAGAAATCTTGATAATTCCAGAGCTTTATAAAGAAAAATTTAAAGCAAAACAAAAGCCTTGGATTAGCAGCTATCTTTATGATTTCTTTTATGCATTTAATACAGATGAATTGAATAATAAATAAGATGACCCTTGCGTCACGGCTTGATACAACTTGTCAGGTTTTTTTTAGATATAGTTATCGTAAGATTAGCGAAGCATAAATGTGTACCAAAGCTGTGCACACGCTTCATAACATCAACTTAGAAGTCCTCCAAAACCAAGGAGATCAGGCATGATCCACGCTGGCAATGCCATTACCGTCCAAATGCTTTCGGACGGAATTGCAGAATTCCGCTTTGACTTACAAGGTGAGTCGGTCAATAAATTTAACCGTGCAACAATTGAAGATTTCCAAGCTGCTATTGCTGCGGTAAAAGCAAATAACGATATTAAAGGCTTAGTTGTTACGTCGGGCAAATCAACATTTATTGTTGGGGCAGACATTACCGAATTTGGTGAAAACTTCGCGCAAGGCGAAAAAGCGATTGTTGACTGGCTTATGCCTGTTCACGAAATCTTCAATAGCTTTGAAGATTTAGAAATTCCAAAAGTTGTTGCTATTAACGGTATGGCGTTAGGCGGCGGTTTTGAAATGTGTTTAGTTTGTGACTATCGTGTGATGTCAGAAGCTGCACAAGTGGGCTTACCAGAAATTAAACTTGGTATTTACCCAGGTTTTGGCGGTAGCGTACGTTTAAGCCGTCTTATTGGTATCGACAACGCGGTTGAATGGATGGCGATGGCTGCTCCTAAAAAACCGGCTGCTGCCCTTAAAGATGGTGCTGTAGATGCGGTTGTAGCTGCTGATAAATTACTTGAAGCTGCAACTGACTTAGTTAAGCAAGCAATTTCTGGTCGTTTGAACTGGAAAGCTAAACGCCAAGAAAAACTTGATGCTGTAAAATTGAACCCACTTGAACAAATGATGGCGTTCAACACAGCAAAAGGTGCCGTACTTGCTAAAGCAAATCCTGCTCAATACCCTGCTCCAAAACTATTACTTGATTCATTACAAGCTGGTGCAAGCCTTGCTCGTGACGAAGCATTAAAAGCGGAAGCTGAAGGTTTTGCAAAAGCTGCGATTACACCACAAGCTGGTGCATTGATTGGTTTATTCCTCAATGATCAAGTTGTTAAGAAAACTGCTAAAAAACATGAAAAAGGTGCGCACCCAGTAAACCAAGCAGCTGTACTTGGCGCTGGTATTATGGGTGGTGGTATTGCTTACCAAGCGGCAAGCAAAGGCACACCAATCATCATGAAAGATATTGGTAACCCACAACTTGCACTAGGTATGTCAGAAGCGAACAGCTTGTTAACTAAACAAGTTGAACGTAAGAAAATGAAACCTGCACAAATGGGTGAAACCCTTGCACGTATCCGCCCTACTTTAAGCTACGATGAGTTTAAAGAAGTCGACATCGTGATCGAAGCGGTTACAGAAAATCCAAAAGTTAAAGAAATCGTTCTTGCAGACACTGAAAAGCATGTTCGTGAAAACACGATTATTGCGTCTAACACGTCTACAATTTCAATTACACGTTTAGCGAAAGCTTTACAGCGTCCTGAAAACTTTGTAGGTATGCACTTCTTCAACCCAGTTCACATGATGCCACTTGTAGAAGTCATTCGTGGTGAAAAGACTTCTGAAGAAGCGATTGCGACTACTGTTGTTCTTGCTCAAAAAATGGGTAAAACACCAATCGTTGTAAACGACTGCCCAGGGTTCTTGGTTAACCGTGTATTGTTCCCTTACTTTGGTGCATTTGACCTTCTTGTAAAAGACGGCGCAGACTTCCAGCAAGTTGACAATGTAATGTCTAAGTTTGGCTGGCCAATGGGTCCTGCTTACCTCATCGACGTTGTTGGTATCGACACGGGTGTTCATGGCGCAGAAGTTATGGCTGAAGGTTTCCCAGACCGTATGAAGCCAGACTATAAAGGTTCAATCCAAGCAATGTACGAAGCTAAACGTCTTGGTCAAAAGAATGACGTTGGTTTCTACAAATATGAACTCGATAAGAAAGGCAAGAAAGCAAAAACTGTTGATCCAACAGCGTATGAAATCATTGCTCCTTTCGTAACGGGTGAAAAACGCGAGTTTGATAACCAAGAAATCATTGACCGCATGATGCTTGCTTTCTGTAACGAAACAGTTCGTTGCTTAGAAGACAACATCGTTGCAACTGCTGCTGAAGCAGACATGGCAATGATTATGGGTGTAGGTTTCCCTCCATTCCGTGGTGGTCCATGTCGTTATATCGACCAGACAGGTGTTGCTGAATATGTTGCGCTTTGCAACAAATATGCACACTTAGGTAAGGCTTATGAAGCGCCACAAATGTTGCGTGACATGGCTGCTAACAACAAAAAATTCTACGGTTAAGGAGCAACGTGAATGGCTACTTTAAATCCACGTGACGTTGTCATCGTTGATGGCGTACGTTCTGCAATGGGTAAAACCAAAAACGGTATGTTCCGCAATGTACGTGCTGACAGCTTATCTGCTGAGTTAGTTCGTGCACTCGTTACTCGTAACCAATTTGACACCAATGAAGTTGAAGATCTGATCTGGGGCTGTGTAAACCAGACTTTAGAACAAGGTATGAACATTGGTCGTAACATCGGCTTATTAGCTGACCTACCAAAAACTGTAGCAGGTCAAACTGTTAACCGTCTTTGTGGTTCTTCTATGCAAGCACTTCATACTGCTGCTGCACAGATTGCAACTAACCAAGGTGACATCTTCATTATTGGTGGTGTAGAGCACATGGGCCACGTAGGTATGATGCATGGCATCGACCTAAACCCAGAAGCATCTAAACACTATGCTAAAGCATCTAACATGATGGGCTTAACTGCTGAAATGTTAGGTCGTATGAATGGCATTAGCCGTGAAGAGCAAGACGCATTTGGTGTTGAATCTCATCGCCGTGCTTGGGCTGCAACTCAAGAAGGTCGTTTCAAAAACGAAATCGTTGGTGTTGAAGGTCACGATGCAAATGGTTTTAAAATCCTTTGTGACATCGACGAAGTAATTCGTCCAGATGCAAACCTTGAATCATTCAAAGCACTACGTCCTGTATTCGATCCGAAAGGCGGTACGGTAACTGCTGCTACATCTTCAGCGTTGTCTGATGGTGCTTCTGCAATGTTGCTTATGTCTGCTGAGCGTGCACAAGCGTTAGGTTTAAAACCACGTGCTGTGATTCGTTCTATGGCTGTTGCAGGTTGTGATGCTGCAATCATGGGTTATGGTCCAGTTCCAGCAACTCAAAAAGCGCTTAAACGTGCTGGTTTAACGATGGCTGATATTCAAACTATCGAGTTAAACGAAGCATTTGCTGCTCAAGGCTTATCAGTAATGAAAGGCTTAGGTATTTATGACAAACAAGACATCATTAACTTAAATGGTGGTGCGATTGCTTTGGGTCACCCACTAGGCTGTTCTGGTGCACGTATCACCACTACGTTGTTAAACGTAATGGAACAACAAGATACTCAAATCGGTCTTGCGACTATGTGTATCGGCCTTGGTCAAGGTATTGCAACAGTAATCGAACGTGTTTAATTAACACCAAGATAAAAAAATCCCCGCTCAATGCGGGGATTTTTATTTTAACGGCCTTTTAAACCGTCTTGAATTTGCTGCTGTAAATTTATGAGGTCATTAAGGTTTACTTTCATCGTACCCTCACGATAAGCATCTACATTACTGCGATTAATATTCAAAGGTCTTAACATTTCAAAGATACCATTGGTTGGATCAGAAGACTGTATTCCACCCGCTACCGCTAAAATGTATTGTTGTAAGAATGGAGAAAGTTGAGACAAATCAGGTTGTGCCATCACTGGCTGATAATCTACCGTAGTCATGCCTTCAGGGACTAAAGCATTCTGTATATCGTTATGAATTTTATACTCACGGTGTTGCAAAGCCTGACGCACTTTTTTATCTTCTTGGAAGGGTACAAATCCTACCTCTTCACGTAGCTCAGATTCAGCCATAACGCGAATTGTTGGTAAAGTAGCCACTTCATCTGCTTGAACAGTCGGTAAACCCATAAAAGCAAATGCAGCAATGAAGGCTGATTGTTTTAGAAAGTTCATAACTTGCTCCAAAAATCACTCACCCTATTCAAATTAAAAAGATGATGATTAAATTAAAAGTATCTATAAATAGGCTACAACAAAGTCAAATTTGATTCAGTAATGCTCAGATAAACGGTAAATATAATTAAATTTTTTAATGTAAAAGTACGGTTCTTCTATTTATTAAACTGCATCCTATAAAGCACTCTATAACTTGAACAAAAGTGTTCAGATTATAGAGTGCGATTTATCTTATAAATTTTATTTGCTCTCTAACATCTCTTTTAAAGAATTCACAACTTGTGGAAACGTCGTATAACCTTCCCTTCCTAAAAAATGCCCACCATTAGGAACAGTAATGTAAGGTGCATCAATTTCTTTCGCCAATTGAATCGTCAGTTTTGGTGGAACCAAATCATCATTATCAGATAAATACACCAGCTTTTTCTTTATGTCCTTAAAATAGTTCGTATCGACTTTACTTTTTGTTATATATGCATCGAGTGGAGAAAAATCTGAAATTGGACCAGAAAATCCGGATACTAAAATCATTCCACCAATATTTTGGTAATCGTGCCTTTGTAAAAAGTGCAGTAACGTAATCACTCCTAAACTGTGCGCAACAAAATAGGTATTCTCATCCACCTTAGGGATCTGTTGATCTAAAACCTTCTGCCAAGCATCCACATCTGGATGCTCAGAATCTGGAAATGGAATTAAGGTAACAGTCGTATGTTCATCTTCTATTTGATGTTTTAAATCTAGAAACCAATGATCATCTATAGAAGCAGAGTAACCATGGAGCACAAATATTTGACGCATGTTCTTCTCCTGAAGTTCCAATGTTTTGGCATTTGCAACAAATGACATTAATCCGAATAACACCAATAAAATGAGTTTTCTGATCATGGAACAAGTACCATTTTGAAAGATAAAAACATGCTAAACTATGACACCACTGTTAAGGTCAACCCCATTTTATGAACCTTGCCAAAGTTGCCGAACTCACAAAAGTCAGCCCGCGTATGCTGCGTTACTATGAAAGTTTAGGACTTATACAGCCTCATCGAGCAAGTAATAACTATCGAAGCTATACAAACAAAGACATTGAAAATATTAAGAAAATTAAAATATTAAATGATGCAGGCATGCACCTAAAAGACATTCAAGCCTTGCTGCCTTGTTTTGATTTAGATGAACGCGTATTTACGCTGTGCTCAGTGGTTCAAGAAAAACTGCAAACTGAACTCAAGCATGTTTCTGAACAATTAAACAAACTACAAACTTCTCAAAGTTTATTACAAACTTTTTTAACCAAAGGAAAAGCCGAGAGCACCAAACTATAATTTTTTGATGCTCATGCCACGCTTATTCTTTTAAATCTCCTTCGAGTGCAGCTACATTCTTTTTCTTAATTTTTTCAATTTTTGCATTCAGTTTTAGAACATCTTGGTAAAGCCCATTAAACTTTTTGACCTGAGCATTTTCATGGAAAAGAATCATCTGATCTTTCTTCTGCCATTCATAATTTTTTAGAAGCTTAAACATTTCTTCTGCTTTATCTAAAATTTGTAGCTCAATCATAAAAATTGCATGATCTTGATCAGCTTTTTGTTGAGTTCCCAATTTCATTTCAAGGAGTTGTCTCATCTCTGTATCAACAGATAATTCTTGAACCTTTGCTAAGAAAGTTTTATGAATTTTTTCATATTCAGTTTGATACTGATCTGAAGCCATACGGACATCAGCTAACATCTTCTCGGTTTCTACAAACTTTTGCTTTTTATCAAGATCTAAACGCTCAACATTTAAAAAAGTATCCCATTTGGCTGCTTTGAGTTCTCTTAAATATGCATTTCGTGCATTAATATTTTGAATCCAATAACTTAAAAGAAATTCTGAAATTTGCTTATAGTGTCCTGCTAACCGTTTATCGTGAATATTAAGCTCGACAGGTTTAGACCAGTCTTGTGCTTGTTCATAAAGCTGATTCATTTTTTCAGTCATGACGACATCAAACATTTGACTACTGTCTTTGGCCTGCTGCTGTTTGATATGTTGATAGGTGAAAAAAACAATGCTTGTGATAACAATCAGACTTGCTATCGCAATCAAAACTCGGCGCATACACACCTCCTATTTCCCTTCTTATAGTTTTGCTCTTTATAGTTATAAAATAGAGCTTATTCTTCTTTATATGCCATTTATTTCACAATACGCAACACTGTATTCGCTACTCAAAGCTTTAAATCCTTGTGCATCATCCCTATTATGATGGGTAATTAAAATTTATGAGATTCTCCCATGCGTGTTGATGTCTGGTCTGATGTAGTTTGCCCTTTCTGTTATATCGGCAAAAAACGCCTTGAACATGTAGCTGCGGAAGCAGGTATTGAGCTTGAAATTCACTGGCATAGTTTTGAATTAGATCCTGATGCGCCAGCAAAACATGACACTTCAAACACTGAGCGTTTAGCTAAAAAATATGGCCGTACCTATGAAGAGATGGAAGAAATGGAACGCAATATTGCGGCCATGGCTGCCTCTGAAGGTATTGATTTCCAATGGCAAAAGGCGAATTCTGGCAATAGTTTCAATGCACACCGTATTATTCACCTTGCACAAAGCAAAGGCTTAGGCAACCAAGCAAAAGAAGCTTTTTTCCATGCTTATATGACCGAAGGTCTAGCAATTGGTGAGCGTGAAGTTGTAGAAGAAATTGCTTCTCGTATTGGCCTTGATAATGCGGAAGTTGAATTTGTATTAGATACCAATGAGCTATCTGACTTTGTTCGTCATGACGAAAAGATTGCTAAAGAGCAGTTAAATGTTACGGGTGTGCCATTTTTTGTATTTGATCAAAGAATTGCTCTCGCAGGTGCTCAACCACGTGACGTCTTTTTAAAAGTCTTAGAGCAAGCACAACTTAAAGCAAATGCTGAAGCGGTCGAGCAAGATGATGCTGCTGTTTGTAATGATGAATCATGTGATATTCCACAGAAATAAATCAACACAATTGAAAATGTGATGAAATCGTATGTTTTATCACCATTTTAGCAATAGAGCGTTCTAAAAAAAGAACTATCTAATTGTTTAAAATCAGTTTATGATTGCTTCTTAGAATATTCGCGCTGTAATGTTCTGTTTTTTATGTGTTTAATGATCGGAATTTGAAGTTTCCTTGATCTATCATCCCCCTTAATTGGGGGATTTTTTTTGGTTAAAAATAATCGCTACTAGCTTAAACTTTTTAATTTATTTCAAATATGTAAAAAAAGTTAAATTTACTTAACTTTTGTGTCGTCCTCTTGATTTTATTAGAAAAATCAACAAAAGTGGAAACAACAACAAAACATAAAGATAGATATGAAAACATTTCACATAATGCCTTATCGGCAGCTTTTTGCACTTTTAACTTTAGGATTTGGTTCGGTATGCATTGCTCATGCAGAAACGAGCTCTTCCTCTCAAAACCAACAAGTAGAAGGTTTGTCATCTGGAGTTCAAACCGGAGCTACAACAGATGAAAATCTGTTAGATCAGATCCCCCGTTGGGTAGATGCGACCCCAACCATTTTTCCAGAGCAGTCTAGTCAACCTATTGTTCCCCCTACCGAACAAACAGAAGATCAAACGTGGGTTGACCGTAAGCAAAAGAAAATTCGTAATTGGGCCGATCGTACTTCTGAAAAAATTGATAACTGGTTTGGAGAAGTCGATCCACAGAAACCTGCTACTGCAACCATTCGCGTAATGGTCGATAACTATTGGAATGAATACGATAATTTTGAAATTAAGCCCAGAATAAGAGGCAGGATTAAATTACCAACGCTAGAAAAACGTCTAAGTGTGGTATTTGGTGATGATTCTTTAGATAACGAATTTAATAACAGTCCGGCCAATATTAACCAAAACCCAAATCAAGACTCCAATAAGAAGTTAAATGGTAAACAAACTCGAGATGACAACAGTTCTATTGCTTTACGTTGGTCAGACTTCTCGAAAAAATTGCCTTTTGAAACAGATGCTGACTTAGGTATCCGTTCTGGAGACGATATTTATGTTCGTTTAAAAGCATCAAGAAATTGGCAACTCCGTAATGATTTTAAATTTTATGCTGAGCAAATTTATCGTTACGGCATAGACAGTGAAAACTACTTACGTACCAATCTTGAACTTACCCATGCCAGACCAAATCAACCGATTTTATCGAATCAGTTCAGTTTAACTTATGCTGATGATCAAGATGATGATCTAAGTTGGGAAAACAGAGTTTTCCGTGAACATAGTTTCTTTGCAAACAACCGTTTTAACTATGGTATTTATACAGGTGGTTATTACAACGACAATGACTTGCGTTTAAATAGTTGGGGTCCATTTGTTTCATGGCGCCAACCTGTTTTACGTGAATGGTTCTTTGTTCAAGGAGATGTAAATTACTTTAATGATCACCGTGAAGATCGCAACCATTTCGTCAGCACCTTCTTGCGCTTAGAAGCTCTTTTTTAAGCTGCCAAACATCACCTTGGAACCCATCCAAGGTGATGAATAATAAAATACTTTTAAATAAATTTTTAAGCTTAGCCTTTTAAAGTATTGTTCTAATTTTTATTTTTGATTCCTTCTCCTTAAAAATGAATCAATTCTCCTCTTTTTCATTTCAATACAAATCAGCTGCCTTAGTTTGTATTTATAGTTTAGGCGTATTGGCTTTAATTCCGCATACTCAATTTTTTTATAATACGTTCAAGCACCAACGGTCACGGCGTTATCCTTATTCTTCTACGCCTTTTACTAAAGTAAAAAGACAATCACTTTCACTCTCTCCTTGTGAAATAGAGACAAATGATGCTTTACCCGATGACGCCTTAATTCAAGAACTAATGGCTGTATTTGGTAATGATACATTATGGAGACGTGCGACTCAGCCTGAACCAACTTATAAAGCCTTTGGTAAAAAAAAGAAGAAGAACTATTCAGCTCAGGTTTCGACAACTAATCCACTGAGTGCAAGCTGGGCCACCATTTCAACTTGGATGCCTTTTGAAAGTAATCTTGATTTAGGTTCAAACTCAGAAAACGATGTTTATGTACAATTTTTGGCAAAGAAAAAATGGAATTTAAGGCATAACATTAGTTTGGATACAGAACAGGTATTTCGCTACGGCTCTACTAGCCGGAACTACACCGAGACAACGCTAAACTTAACGCAGAAAATGCAAGATAACACTCTTTTCGCTAATAAATTTAATGTGAATAAGAGTGAAAATGAAGATTATAGTTGGGGGAATTGGACTTTCCAGCAGTATCAATTTTTAAAGGATAATCATCTTACTTATGGTGTCTATAGTGGTGGCGTATATACCAAAAATGATATTCGGCTAAATAGTTGGGGGCCTTATATTTCATGGCGCCAGCCTGTATGGCGAAATTGGCTTTTTATGCAAAATGACCTTAACTTTTTTAACCATATTGATGATGATTCGAAACATCAGCTCAGCGTTCAAATGAATCTCGAAGCTAATTTTTAACCAAAAATCATCAAATTGTGGATAACTCTTTCTTTATCCACAAAAAAGCCCCTGAAGGTTCAGAGGCTTTTTTTAAACTGAATTATTTCAGCAATAAGCTATTAATACGTTTTACATAAGCTGCTGGGTCTTCCGGTAAACCACCTTCAGCAATAACAGCCTGATCAAAAATGACGTTAGCCAAGTCATCAAACTGTTCTGAACTTTCGAGTTTCTTCACCAATGGATGCTCAGGGTTAATTTCTAAAATTGGTTTGATTTCTGGTACTGCTTGTCCTGCCTGTTTAAGCATACGAATAAGTTGAGGCGATAATTCACCTTCACTTGTCACTAAACATGCAGGAGAATCAACTAGACGTGTCGTTACACGCACTTCTTGCGTTTTAGCTTTCAATGAGTCACTTAGTTTCTCAACAACAGGCTTAAACTGTTCAGCTGCTTGCTCAAGTGCCTTTTTCTCTTCAGCATCTTGTAAGTCACCTAAATCAACCGCCCCTTTAGAGACATTCTTTAATGGTGTACCGTCAAACTCTTGAACAAAATTCATTGCCCATTCATCAACACGTTCAGCCATTAATAATACTTCAATGCCTTTTTTCTTGAACAACTCAAGCTGCGGTGAGTTTTTCGCTGCCGCTAAACTGTCAGCAGTCACATAGTAGATGGCTTTTTGGCCCTCTTTCATACGTGCCTTATAGTCAGCGAAAGAAGTCGTTACTTCATCATTTGTTGATGTCGCATAACGTAATAATTTTAAAATACGTTCGCGGTTACCAAAGTCTTCGCCTAAGCCTTCTTTAAGTACTGAACCAAACTCACTGTAGAACGTCTTGAATTTTTCTTGGTCTTTTTCATTTTCCGATTTAGCCAAGCCATCAAGTACAGTTAATACGCGGCGTGCATTACCTTCACGAATCGTTTTGACATCACGGCTTTCTTGCAACAACTCACGGCTGACATTCAGTGGTAAATCAGCACTATCCACTACACCTTGAACAAAACGTAGATAATTTGGAATTAAATTATCCGCATCATCCATAATAAAGACACGTTTTACATAGAGCTTAATACCCGCTTTGGCTTCACGAGTAAAAATGTCATGTGATGCTTTACTTGGAATATAAAGTAACTGTGTATATTCGGTACTACCTTCAACACGGTTATGCGCCCAAGCCAGTGGCGCTTCAAAGTCATGCGTTAAGTTTTTATAGAACTCAACGTACTGCTCTTCAGTCACTTCGCTCTTGTTACGTGTCCATAAAGCGCTGGCTGAGTTAATTGCTTCCCACTCGCCAGTTTTAACCATTTGGCCGCCTTTAGGCTCTTCACCTTCAGCAACCTCTTCTTCTTGCCAAACTTCTTTTTGCATTTCAATTGGCAAGCTAATGTGATCAGAGTATTTATTAACGATCTGCTTAACTTTATAAGATTCTAAATAATCAAGCGCGTCATCACGTAAGTGAAGAATAATGTCGGTACCACGTGAAGCTTTATCAATTTGTTGAACTTCAAACTCGCCTGTACCACCACTAATCCAACGCACCCCTTCAGATGCATCTAGACCCGCACGGCGTGATTCCACGGTAATTTTATCGGCAACAATAAAACCTGAGTAAAAGCCAACACCAAATTGACCAATCAACTGAGCATCTGCTTTTTGATCGCCAGTCAATTTTGACATGAAATCTTTAGTACCCGATTTTGCAATCGTACCTAAGTTATCAATCGCTTCTTGCTGGTTTAAGCCAATACCATTATCAGAAATCGTTAAAGTTTTATCTTCTTTATTTAAAATGACTCGTACATGTAAATCTGGATCATTTTCATAATATTCAGGATGATTAATTCCTTCAAAACGCAACTTATCGCATGCATCTGATGCATTAGAGATCAGCTCACGTAAGAAAATCTCAGGGTTAGAATAGAGAGAATGCGTCACTAAATGTAAAAGCTGTGCAACTTCCGCTTGGAAACTATAATTTTGTGATGCTTGTTCACTCATAAATCACTCCTTAAATTTTGAAGTCTGTTTGTTCTCGAATGCTTTATGAATGGAGTACTTCTAGAATTTTTCAATCCTGAATATTAAAAATTTTTACTCTAATTAAAATGGACCGTGGCTTAACACTCTATCTTGCAATATCGCGTCTAGCTGCTGTTGTCGTTGTTGATAAGCTTTGCTAATACAACTTACACCAGCCGCACAGGCATTTCTTTTTTTTAGCCATTGTTGCTGAGCATCTTTTTGGTTGTCCCGCCCGCCCATTGGTAAAGCATGCAGAACAATTTGATAGGTCGTCGCCATTTTCACATCGGCATCATTTAAAGAACGGTTTTTACAAATACTTTTTTCCGTTTTCGTTTTTGCAGTATCACATGAGAAACTTGCGGCTTGCAAACTCTGTGTAAAAGCAATACCACTAAAAACAGCCAAACACATCGCTAATTTTTTGTTCATGATTTTATTCCCATGTTTTGTAATGAATAGAAATTAGTTTAGAAAAAAATTAGCATAAGATATGTATAAAACTGTCTGTTTTATGCTTTTTTTAGTGCAAATAAAATCCATAAAAAAACCTCACATAAAATATATGTGAGGTGCCTGAGTCTAGGTTTATTATTATATTTTTTCTATTTATTATTATGCTTAAAATTTATAGCTATAACCTAAAGTGTAAACAAACGGATTAATATCTAGATCAAACTTAGTCCCATCATTTAAAGTAACTTCTGGGCTTATATCAGCATAACGAACATCTACAAATACTCCCCAGTTTTTAGCATCTGCAGGTTGGAAATTAAAACCAACTTGTCCTGCCACACCAAAATCTTCTTTCACATCTTTTACAATGCCATCTTCATCCCAAGCAATAAATGCTGTTGCACCAACACCAATATATGGCGTAAAACGAGTCGAATTTTTAAAATGATATTTAGCAGTAATCGTTGGTGGTAACTGTTTAAGACTCGCTACCTTATTTCCATTTAGCAACACATCATGGTTAACAGGTGCTGCTAATAATAACTCTGCCGAAAATGGAGACTGACCAAAAAAGTATTCTACCGATGGTGTAAATGCATATTCATGATCTGCTTTAACTACAGTGTTTTCAGCAAGTGTCGTATCTTCCGAAGGAGCGATAACACTTCCACCAAATTTAACTTGCCAGTTACCAGCAAAAGTAAAAGAAGACATCCCCATTAATGCAACAACTAAAACTTTTTTGAACACTTTAATATCTCCAAACTTATTTATATTTATAATAAACATGTATTTTAAAATCATGCAATACACATTATAAAATTAATTTATCATTTATTTTTAAATAACTGTTTTAAATAAAATTATATATTAACCAACCATTTTAATTGGTTTTTATTCCAACCTTATTAATCAAGATTATTTTATATTACCAACCATTTTAATATACTTTTTAATTCTGAGTATTTTAATATAATTTATTTTAAATACATCTTTTATTTAACCAATAAAAAAACCTTCTTAATTTAAATCTAAAGATCATCATTAAGAAGGTTAATAATTTAATGTTTTATAAAAAATCTATAAAACCATTGCAGCAATCCAGCCAAAAATTAATAGCGGAATATTGAAATGAATAAATGTAGGTACAACCGTATCCCATATATGGTCATGTTGCCCATCTACACCTAAACCAGCTGTTGGGCCTAAGGTCGAATCAGAAGCTGGCGAGCCTGCATCACCTAATGCTGCTGCTGTTCCAATAAGGGCAATCGTCGCTAATGGTGAAAATCCAAACTGTACGCATAACGGTACATAAATAACGGCCAACACAGGTACACTTGAGAAAGATGAACCAATACCAATCGTGACAAATAAACCAATACAAAGCATTAAGAAAGCTGCAAGTGCTCGATTATCCCCAATGATTTCAACCACACCTTTGACCAGTTGATTGATATCCCCTGTATGCGTCATTACCGATGCAAAGCCCGCAGCAGAAATCATAATGAAACCTACCAAAGCCATCATTCGCATGCCTTGTACAAAGACATCATCTGCATCTTGCCACTTAAAAATTCCGGCAGTAGAGAGAACAGCAAAACCGACTAAACCACCTAAAATCATTGAACCCGAATAGAGCTGTGCAGCGAGTGTCAGGCCAATTGCAAGCAATGCCATATAGATCGTTTTCTTTGCAATTACGGGTGCTTGCTCTGCCTCATGCTTTAACTCTTCTGCATCTGCTTTTAAGTCAGCTGTTTCATCTTGCGCTGTTGCACGAAGAGGTTTATCTAAATCAATCGTTGTAGTTGGTGTAATAGCGCGATCAGCATAAATTCTTGGTTTACGGTAGCTAATAAATACAGCAACCAAAGTACCTAAAACCATTCCCAGAACTGGAATAGCCATGCCAATTGACATCATGCCACGCTCTACATGTAAGCCATACGCTGCGCCAACTTTGTTGATATTCCCCATCAAAATTTGTTCAAGGAAAATTGCACCAAATCCAACCGGAAGAAAAATATAAGTTCCGACTAAACCTAGCGTAAGCACACAGGCTGCTGCTCGACGATCTAACTTTAAATGGTTCATTACCCGTAATAATGGCGGAACGAGCACAGGGATAAAGGCAATATGAACCGGGATAAGGTTCTGAGAGAAAATAGCAGCGATGAGTAAAATACCTAACAGTAGATATTTCACTTTCGTTTCGCGGCTTTTTCCTGCTTCCATTCCCAACAAACCAATCAGTTTATGGGCAAGTAAATCAGGTAAACCAGATTTTGAAAGTGCCAGAGCAAATGCACCTAACACAGCATAGGCAAGTGCAACTTCAGCACCATCGCCAAGACCAGCGTTAAAGGCATCAACGGTTTGAGAAAGGCTTAAACCTGCTACGAGGCCGCCTACAATGGCAGAAACCACTAAAGTCAGTACGACAGAAACGCGTGCCAGTGATAATAAAAACATCACTGCAATCGCAATAACGACAGCATTCATGAATAAATTCAGAGCAAAACAAAAGGCGACATTCTATCAGATTCAGACCTATGAAGCCGAAAATATCGCCGAATTAACAGTTTTATGCAGTCACTCAATGATTAAGCTTGGGCCTTAATAAACTGACGAATATGATCTGCAATTTTTTCCGGCTCACTTAGAATTGCCCAGTGATTTGCTTCAAACTCTACATATTCAAAATTTTCTACCCACTTTGGCATAGCCTCAGTAATATATTCAGGGCTCACAAAAGTATCATATTTTAAAATAACGGCTTTAACTGGACATTGAGCATAACGCTGACGAGGGCCAGTTAAACGAGGAATAAAATTTGCCCGATATAAATTAATGCCATATTTCCCATCTGCATTAATATTATTATTTAAAGGTAAATTACTTTTTCTCTCTAGCTGAGTCAGGACTTTCCCCCATTTTTCAGGGCTAAAAAGAGACCATACTGTTGGTGCTAACAAAGGAAGATGGAATGCACCGATATACCAAGATTTGGTTAATATTTTTAGGATCTGAGCTGGTGAAGATTTAAATTTATCACGCAAAAATAAAGCAGCATGGTCAAGACATGGCCCAGAAATGGTTGTGTATGATAATAACCGTCCTTTAAATTTAGGCTCAGTTACCGACTCCCAAGATTGAATTGAACCCCAATCGTGTGCAGCCATATGGAATTGACGATTTTGTAATAATTCATCAACCACTTCTTGTAAATCTAGAGATAACCGCTCTAAACGGTAATCGCGTATACGTTTTGGTATAGACGACAAACCCGCCCCACGTACATCATAGGTGACAATGTAAAAGTCATTGATTAAATTTTCAATGATTGATTCCCATACTTCTTGATTGTCAGGATAACCATGTACTAAAACCAACGGTGTATTTTTTTCGTCGCCCCATGTTTTGGCACAAAGGGTTTGTTGGTCACTTGTTGTTACTGTATGAACTTTTGGCTGCATAATCATTTCCTATCTTGTTTTTCAATCGATCATGTCGTTAGTCGGATAGAGCATTGCCATCAATATAAAAAAGATGATACTTATCTAGTATGAATACTGTTTCAATAAAAAAAATTGACTATTATGGCTATTTTAAGAAGACTTCAGAACAATCCTACGATTTCAAAATTTCTATTTAATCATTACCCACCTTATCGTGGTGCAGGGATTTATATTGAAATCATGAATTTAGAACTTTGCCATGTACGTGTGAAAATGCCGCTGACTTGGAAAAACCAAAACTTGGTCGGAACACACTTTGGGGGCAGTCTTTATTCAATGGTTGATCCATTTTACATGATGATTCTGCTGCATCATCTCGGATCAAAATATATTGTCTGGGATAAAGCTGCTGAAATTAATTTTCTTTCCCCTGGTCGAAGTACAGTACATGCAGACATTCGAGTAGATTTAGCTGAGATTGAGCAAATACGTGAGCTTGCTGAAAACTACGACCCTGTTTTAAGAACTTATCATCTAAACATTTTTGATGAATCTGGGGTAAGAATTGCCGAAGTTAAAAAAACGCTTTATATCCGACGTAAAAAAGCAAAACCTTTCCCTCAATGAAAATAAGCGCTAAAAAGCGCTTATTTTATTCAATCAATAGGGTGTTATCTTTTTTCTTCAATCGCTGCACCAGCACCACCACCGATCGCACCGCCAATTGCAGCACCAGAGTCACCACCCAATATTGCTTTACCTACCACAGAACCAATACCAGCTCCGATTGCACTCTTAGTCGTGGTTTGTTTACTACCGCCTTGGCTATTTGAACCAACACCAGCACCTACTGCTGCACCTAAGCCTGCACCAACACCACCACCTACATGGTTACCTAAGCCACCACCTAGTGCTCCACCTGCTGCTGCTGCACCAATACGCTGGTCAGACGGACTCATATTTTGACAACCCGTAATCATAAGCGTAGACAACATTAAAGCAGAAACTAATCCTATTGTTTTTTTCATGGCCATACTCCTACTACCTGTTCTAATAAAAAGAATAATCCTCTTTTATGAGGAATTTGATCAGATTGTGTTATTCATCTGTCCTAATCGATTGATATTTTGTAAAGCTCATCTATTTATACTCATCAAACAAAATTTTAATTATAAAAAAGACATAAAAAAGAAGTCTCTAACAGGTTAAAGACTTCTAGGCTTAAACATTATTAGGAATAATTTTAGTACTTCCCTTTCTTCTCTTCATAAGCTGCGCCCGCACTACCACCCAGTGCTCCACCTGTAGCAGCACCGGCATCGCCACCAATGATTGCACCACCTAACACCGCACCAACACCGGCACCAATTGCACTATTACGCACGGTTTTACTACTAGATCCTTTTGCATTAGCTGCTACGCCAGCACCGAGAGCCGCTCCTAAACCTGCGCCAATATTACCACCCACATGTTTACCTACAGCACCACCTGCACCACCACCAATCGCAGCCGAACCAATACGTTTACTCTCTGGGCTTGCATTTTGGCAACCAACAAACAAAGTTGTTGACATCAGGCCAACGCTCACAATCATCATCATTTTTTTCATTAGATTTACTCCAGTCTTCATAAGCATGTAGCCTAATCTGTTTTTGTGGAGCGTTTATCCTGCTTAAGTAATAAAATAATGGCTCTTTAATATGTTTATGTAATTACCACTTTTAATTGTTATAAATAAAAAAAGGCACCCTGAGGTGCCTTTTTTAGTGCCAGTCTAAACTTAGAATTGTTCTGAGTTTAATGCTTGGCTAAATGCTTGGTCTACTTCGCTGAAGTCATTATGAAGCTCATGTTCAGCAGCTTCTGCTTCTTGACGACGACGTTCTAAGTGGTATGCAAGACCAGTACCAGCTGGAATCAAGCGACCCACTACAACGTTTTCTTTCAAGCCACGTAAATCATCTTCTTTACCTGTTACAGCAGCTTCAGTTAACACACGAGTTGTTTCCTGGAACGATGCAGCAGAGATGAACGAGTCTGTAGAAAGCGATGCTTTCGTAATACCCATCAATTGACGTTCAAACTTCGCAGGGAACTTGTTCTGAGCCAAGACAGCTTGGTTCTCTTGAACAACGCGGATGTAATCCACTTGCTCGCCTTTGATGAAGCTTGTATCGCCACCATCAGTGATATCAACTTTACGCAACATTTGACGTACGATAACTTCAATATGTTTGTCGTTGATTTTTACACCTTGGAGACGGTATACGTCTTGAACTTCGTTCACGATGTAGTTAGTTAATGCAACTTCACCTTTCAAACGTAAGATGTCGTGCGGGTTTTGTGGACCATCAGAAACTGTTTCACCACGGTTCACATGCTCGCCTTCGAACACGTTGATTTGACGCCATTTTGGAATCAATTCTTCGTAAATCTCAGAACCATCATCTGGGGTAATTACTAAACGGTTTTTACCTTTAGTTTCTTTACCGAAGCTTACAACACCTGAAACTTCAGCAAGAATTGCATGTTCTTTCGGTTTACGTGCTTCGAACAAGTCAGCTACACGCGGAAGACCACCGGTAATATCACGAGTACGTGATGTTTCTTGTGGTACACGACCAATAACGTCACCCACACCAATCGTTTCGCCATCGCGAACAGTTACGATTGTGTTTTGTGGCAAGAAGTAGAACTGTTCGCCGCCATCTGTTGTATCCAACACGATTGCAGGACGTAAATCTTTACCAGAAGCAGGACGAGCTGTTACAGGCAAGATTTCAACAGTAGTCATACCAGTTGCATCATCAGTTTTCGATGTTGCAGTTACACCATCAGCGATTTGACTGAAACGTGCTTTACCAGCAACTTCTGTTACTAATGGATGTGTATGCGGATCCCAAGTCGCTACGATGCCGCCAGCTTCTACAGCTTCACCATCTTTCAACAAGATGCTTGCACCGTAAGGAAGTTTATAACGCTCGCGCTCACGACCTAAATCATCGGCAATACCAATTTCACCTGAACGTGAAACTGAAACCAAGTGGCCTTTTGCATGTTGTACAGTTTTCACGTTATGGAAACGTACAGTACCTTTGTTACGTACTTGAACACTGTTTGCAGCAGAAGTTCGGCTCGCAGCACCACCAACGTGGAACGTACGCATCGTTAACTGTGTACCTGGTTCACCAATAGATTGTGCTGCCATTACACCAACTGATTCACCTGGGTTAACCAAGTGACCACGTGCAAGGTCACGGCCATAACATCTAGCACATACACCAAAAGCAGATTCACAAGCAATTACTGAACGTACTTTGACTTCATCCACACCCGCTTCTTCAAGATGAGCTGCGATTTTTTCGTCAATTAACGTACCACGAGGTAATACAACTTCATCATCAGATGCACGACGTACGTCTTCAGCAGTTACACGACCTAATACGCGGTCACGTAATGGCTCAATGACATCACCACCTTGAATGAATGGAGTCATTACCAAACCACCAGCTGTACCACAGTCAGGTTCGGTAATTACTAAATCTTGCGCTACGTCTACAAGACGACGAGTCAAGTAACCAGAGTTCGCAGTTTTTAATGCTGTATCGGCCAAACCTTTACGCGCACCGTGTGTTGAAATAAAGTACTGAAGTACTGTTAAACCTTCACGGAAGTTCGCTTTAATCGGTGTTTCGATAATCGAACCATCCGGTTTTGCCATCAAGCCACGCATACCAGCAAGCTGACGAATCTGCGCCGCACTACCACGGGCACCAGAGTCAGACATCATATAGATGCTGTTGAATGATTTTTGTTTCTCGTCTTCACCTTGTTTGTTTTTCACAAGTGTATAAGACAAGTTATCCATCATCGCTTTAGCAACTTGGTCGTTTGTACGCGCCCAGATATCGACAACTTTGTTATAACGCTCACCAGCAGTTACGAAACCTTGTTCGAACTGTTGTTCGATTTCACGAACTTCTGTTTCAGCTTTATCAATAATTGTGTGTTTAGTAGGTGGAATTAACATGTCTTCCATACCTACAGATACACCTGAACGAGTCGCTTGACGGAAGCCCAAGTACATTAATTGGTCAGCAAAGATAACAGTATCTTTCAAACCAAGTTTACGGTAGCAAGAGTTGATTAACTTCGAGATATTCTTTTTAGTCATCTCAAGGTTGATCATGTCAAAGCTTAAGCCTTGTGGAACAACTTCCCAAAGCAAACAACGACCTGGTGTCGTATCAACAATAATAGTTCCGTGTTCACGTTCACCATTTTCATTGATAACAGTTTGATGCACACGCACTTTAACACGAGCATGGATCGCAACCTGACCAGTTGCAAGTGCACGGTTTACTTCGTGAGTATCAGCAAACACCATGCCTTCGCCTTTAGCATTTACTGCATCACGCGTGATGTAGTAAAGACCCAAGACAACGTCCTGAGAAGGAACGATGATCGGCTCACCATTCGCTGGTGACAAGATGTTGTTTGTTGACATCATCAATGCACGAGCTTCTAACTGTGCTTCAAGTGTCAATGGAACGTGTACCGCCATTTGGTCACCATCGAAGTCGGCGTTAAACGCAGCACAAACGAGTGGGTGAAGACGGATTGCCTTACCTTCAATAAGAATAGGTTCAAATGCTTGAAGACCTAAACGGTGAAGTGTTGGCGCACGGTTCAACATTACTGGATGTTGACGAATTACAGAAGCAAGAACGTCCCAAACTTCTGGAGTCTCGCGCTCAACCATTTTCTTCGCAGCTTTAATGGTTGTTGCTTGACCTGAAGCTTGTAGTTTCGCAAAAATAAATGGCTTGAATAATTCAAGTGCCATTTTCTTCGGAAGACCACATTGGTGAAGACGTAAAGTAGGACCTACAGTAATTACCGAACGGCCAGAATAGTCAACACGCTTACCAAGTAAGTTCTGACGGAAACGACCTTGTTTACCTTTGATCATATCTGCCAAAGATTTTAATGGACGTTTGTTAGAACCGGTAATTGCACGACCACGACGACCGTTATCAAGTAATGCATCTACAGACTCTTGTAACATACGTTTTTCATTACGTACGATAATGTCTGGTGCTGCAAGATCAAGAAGACGCTTCAAACGGTTGTTACGGTTAATGACACGACGATATAAATCGTTCAAGTCAGAAGTCGCGAAACGACCACCTTCAAGTGGAACCAATGGACGTAAATCAGGTGGAAGTACAGGAAGTACATTCATCACCATCCATTCCGGCTTGTTGTTTGAATCGTTGAATGCTTCCATCAATTTCAAGCGTTTAGACGCTTTTTTCAACTTCGTTTCAGAAGTTGTTTGAGGAATTTCTTCACGTAATCGTGCGATTTCAGCTTCAAGATCGATATCTTTTAATAAGTCCTGAATCGCTTCTGCACCCATTTTCGCAGTGAATTCATCACCGTGCTCTTCAAGTGCATTGAAGTATTCTTCGTCTGTTAAAAGTTGGTACTTTTCAAACGGAGTCATACCAGGATCAGTTACAACGTATGATTCGAAATACAATACGCGTTCGATATCACGAAGCGTCATATCAAGTAATAAACCGATACGAGATGGTAACGATTTTAAGAACCAGATATGTGCAACTGGAGAAGCGAGTTCAATGTGACCCATACGTTCACGACGAACTTTCGCTGTAGTTACTTCAACGCCACATTTTTCACAAATGACGCCTTTGTATTTCATACGCTTGTATTTACCACACAAGCATTCGTAATCTTTTACTGGACCAAAAATTTTGGCACAGAACAAACCGTCACGTTCTGGTTTAAAAGTACGGTAGTTAATTGTCTCAGGTTTTTTAACTTCACCATGAGACCATGACTTAATCATTTCTGGTGACGCAAGACCAATACGGATACGGTCAAACTCAATTGGTGCATGACCATCTGAGTCCGTTTTCTTACGCATGATATCGAGCAAGTCTTTCAATTTTTTTCTCCGTGTGTCGGGAAGCAACGCTTACCCGACTGGGTCACAAATATTGTTTTTTCCTAAAAAATCGTGAGTCTTACGACTTAGTCACCATTTTTCAGTTCAATGTTGATACCTAAAGAACGGATCTCTTTGGTCAATACGTTGAACGATTCAGGCATACCCGGATCCATATAATGGTTACCATCTACAATATTCTTATAGATGCGTGTACGACCTTCAACGTCATCCGACTTAACAGTTAACATCTCTTGAAGAGTATATGCTGCGCCGTAAGCTTCAAGTGCCCAGACCTCCATCTCACCGAAACGCTGACCACCGAACTGTGCTTTACCACCAAGCGGTTGTTGTGTAACAAGTGAGTAAGAACCAGTTGAACGTGCATGCATTTTGTCATCAACCAAGTGGTTCAATTTGAGCATGTACATGTAACCTACAGTTACAGGACGATCAAACTGTTCACCCGTACGACCATCAAACAATACTGTTTGACCAGTACGTGAAATGTCAGCTAATTCAAGTAAATCTTTAATTTGGCTTTCTTCAGCACCATCAAATACAGGAGTAGCTAAAGGCACACCAGCACGTAAGTTGCCAGAAAGAGCTAAAACTTCAGCATCAGTTAAGCTATCAAGATCTTCTTGCTCGCCACCAACTTTGTTATAAATCTTGTCTAAGAATTCGCGAAGTTCTAAAACTGTACGCTGTTCTTTCAACATTTTTTCGATTTTATCGCCAAGCCCTTTAGCCGCCATACCCAAGTGAGTCTCAAGAATCTGACCCACGTTCATACGAGATGGTACACCCAATGGGTTCAATACGATATCTACTGGTACACCGTTCGCATCGTGTGGCATGTCTTCAACAGGTAAAATGTTAGATACAACACCTTTGTTACCGTGACGACCAGCCATTTTATCACCAGGCTGAATACGACGTTTAACTGCTAGGTAAACTTTAACAACTTTCAGAACGCCTGTTGTTAACTCATCACCAGTCGAAAGCTTACGTTTCTTCTCTGCAAACTTCTCATCAATTTCTGCGCTCTTCTCTTTCAAGAACACTTGAATTTGAGATAAACGTTCAGCAATTGCTTCGTCTGTAGGTTGGATTTCAAGTAAGTCAACAAGCTCTAAACCAGACAACATATCTTCAACAAGTTTGTCGCCACGTTTAGTCGAACCACCACCGTTAGATTCTTGGCCTTTAAGCAAACGAATTACACGCTCACGAGCTGCTTCTTCAAAGATCTTGTATTCTTCTTTCAAGTCTTTACGGTAAGAGTCAAGCTGTGCTTTTTCAATTGCTAACGCACGGTCATCTTTCTCTAAGCCATCACGAGTGAAGACTTGAACATCGATAACTGTACCTTTAGTACCAGATGGAACACGTAAAGACGAGTCTTTAACGTCAGCTGCTTTCTCACCGAAGATTGCACGAAGCAATTTTTCTTCAGGAGTTAACTGAGTTTCACCTTTAGGCGTTACTTTACCAACAAGGATGTCACCAGCAGTAACTTCAGCACCGATATAAACGATACCTGATTCATCAAGTTTAGAAAGTGCAGCTTCACCTACGTTAGGAATATCGGCAGTAATTTCTTCTGCACCTAACTTAGTATCACGTGCTACACATGATAATTCTTGAATATGAATAGAAGTTAAACGGTCTTCTTGAAGTACGCGCTCAGATAACAAGATCGAGTCTTCGTAGTTGTAACCATTCCACGTCATGAACGCTACACGCATGTTTTGACCAAGCGCAAGCTCACCCATATCTGTTGACGGGCCGTCTGCCAAAATGTCACCGCGAGCAACTTTGTCGCCCAAATTCACGATAATATTTTGGTTAATACAAGTGTTTTGGTTAGAACGTGTATATTTAATGAGGTTGTAAATATCTACACCAGCCTCACCTGCAATCATTTCATCTTCGTTTACACGAATAACGATACGAGAAGCATCTACATATTCAATCGCACCACCACGGTTTGCGATCACACATACACCAGAGTCACGTGCTACGTTTGCTTCCATACCTGTACCTACAAGCGGTTTATCCGCACGTAGAGTAGGAACGGCCTGACGTTGCATGTTTGAACCCATTAATGCACGGTTCGCGTCATCGTGTTCAAGGAATGGAATAAGTGATGCAGCTACAGATACAACCTGCTGTGCAGATACATCCATATGCGTCACTTTTTCAGGTGGAATACGTACGAATTCACCTTGATGACGAACAGAAACAAACTCTTCTGTTAAGTTACCATCTTTATCTACAGCAGAATCGGCCTGTGCAATAACAGTACCTACTTCTTCAATAGCAGAAAGGTATTCAACAGCATCAGTTACTCGGCCATCTACCACTTTACGGTATGGTGTTTCCAAGAAACCAAAATCATTTGCTTTTGCATAAACAGAAAGCGAGTTGATCAAACCAATGTTTGGACCTTCAGGCGTTTCAATTGGACATACACGACCATAGTGAGTTTGATGTACGTCACGTACTTCAAAGCCCGCACGTTCACGCGTTAAACCACCAGGTCCAAGCGCTGAAACACGACGTTTATGTGTAATTTCAGATAATGGGTTGTTTTGATCCATAAACTGAGACAATTGGCTTGAACCAAAGAATTCTTTGATTGCAGCTGCAACTGGTTTTGCGTTAATGAGATCTTGCGGAGACAAATTATCTGTTTCTGCTTGGCTTAAACGCTCTTTAACAGCACGTTCAACACGAACTAAACCAACACGGAATTGGTTTTCAGTCATTTCACCAACAGAACGTACACGACGGTTACCTAAGTGATCGATATCGTCGACTTCACCTTTACCGTTACGGATTTCAACTAATGTACGTAATACATCGATGATATCTTCGTGCGATAAAATACCTTCTACTTCACGTGACTTCTGGTCAGTACCAACTTCGTATGGGCGACCCAAACGACGGTTAAACTTCATACGACCTACTGGAGATAAGTCATAACGTTCAGAAGAGAAGAATAAGTTATTAAATAAGTTTTCAGCAGCTTCTTTTGTTGGTGGCTCGCCTGGACGCATTACTTTATAGATTTCAACTAATGCTTCTTCACGACCAGATGTTGTGTCAGCACGTAATGAGTCAGCAACAAATGAACCACGGTCAATATCGTTCGTAAACAAGATATTGAATTGTTTAACGCCACCTTCTGCTAGTTTCACCATAACTTCATGGCTTAACAATGTATTTGCAGCAATCACATCACCATTACGTAAAGTAATGTCTTCAGCAGTGATACGCTCATACAAGTACTCATCAGGAACTGATAGCTTAGCTAAACCAGAAGCTTCCATTTGACGTACGTGACGTGCATTAATACGTTTACCTTGTTCAACAATGATTTTACCGTCATTGTCAGCAATATCAAATTGCGCCATTTCGCCACGCAGACGATCTGGAACGAGGTCAATTTGATAGCTACCCATATCAAGATATACAGGCACTTTCTCATAGAACAAATTCAAGATTTGTTCATTGTTATAACCCAATGCACGCAACACAACAGTTGCTAATAATTTACGACGACGGTCAATACGTACATAAACTAAATCTTTAGCATCAAATTCGAAATCTAACCATGAACCACGGTAAGGAATAATACGTGCAGAATAAAGTACTTTACCACTTGAATGTGTTTTGCCTTTATCGTGATCGAAGAACACACCAGGTGAACGATGTAATTGAGATACAATTACACGCTCAGTACCATTGATAACAAAGGTACCGTTGTCTGTCATGAGTGGCATTTCACCCATGTAGACTTCTTGTTCACGTACGTCTTTAATAGATTTAGTTTCGCGATCTTTAATAATCAAACGAATTTTTACGCGCATTGGTGCCGCATAAGTCGAACCACGTAAAATACATTCACGCACATCAAACTCAGGCTTACCAAGGCTATACTCAACAAATTCTAAAGCAGCATTGCCAGAATAACTTTCTATAGGAAAAACTGAACGAAATGCGGCTTGGAGACCGATATCTTCGCGGTTTTTTGGAGATTTGCCGCCTTGTAAGAACGTTCTATACGAATCGACCTGAATCGAAAGTAAGTACGGTGCTTCCATTACTTGGGGCAATTTACCAAAATTCTTACGGATCCGTTTCTTTTCGGTATATGAGTATGCCATCTGGAGTCCTCGGAAAGTAAACCAAGCCCGCCTGCAGAACGGGCTCAGAAGGAATTACACAGGCCGATATGGCCACCACTGTTTACAAATGCTGCAATTTTTAGTGGTATTAAAACGCTTAACAATATTTTTTAAAAAGAAAAATATTGGTAAGCATTTGAAATTACTTTGATTCTTCTGAAATATAACAGTTATTGTACAGAACAAACAAAAATCGAGCCGATTATTGTAACGCAAAAAGGCTGATGACCCAAGAGCCATCAGCCATTTTATGGAGCCGATTTAAAAACCGACTCCTTTTACAATTACTTAAGTGTAACTGTAGCACCAGCTTCTTCAAGTTTCTTCTTAAGTTCTTCGCCTTCTTCTTTAGAAACGCCTTCTTTAAGAACTTGTGGAGCACCTTCAACTAGGTCTTTAGCTTCTTTAAGACCAAGGCCAGTTGCTTCACGAACTGCTTTAATTACAGCTACTTTGTTAGCACCAAAAGAAGTCAACTCAACGTTGAATTCAGATTGTTCTTCAGCAGCAGCAGCAGCAGGAGCAGCAGCTACAGCTACAGCAGCAGCAGATACGTTGAATTTTTCTTCAAAAGCAGAAATAAGTTCAACAAGTTCAAGAACAGTTTTTTCAGCAACTGCGTTTAGGATTTCTTCGTTTGTTAAAGCCATGAGATTAACTCCAAATGGGTATTGAATGGTGTGGAAGTAGATTTAAGCTTAAGCAGCTTCTGACTCGTTTTTCTCTTGAAGCGCTGTAAGTAAGCGACCCAATTTCGAAATAGGAGCTTGAAGAACAGATGCGAGCATAGTAAGCGCTTTTTCTTGGTTTGGAAGATTTGCGATAACGCTAACATCAGCACCTTGATAAAGTTTGCCGTCAAATGCAGCAGCTTTTAATTCAAATGCTTTGTTAGTTTTAGCAAATTCTTCAAACAAGCGTGCAGCTGCACCCATATCGTCTTCAGAAGTTGAGAATGCTAAGATTGTTGGGCCAACAAGGTTGTCATTCAAGATTGCAAATTGCGTATCTTGAAGAGCACGTTTAGCCAAAGTATTACGTACAACGCGTGTAGCAACACCTAGTTTACGAGCTTCAACACGAAGAGTAGTTAATTGCTCAACGGTTAAACCTTGATAGTCAGCAACAACGGCAGCGAACGCTGTAGAAGCAGTTTGAGCCACTTCAGCAACGATCTGTTTTTTGCTTTCAATAAGAAGAGCCATTGTAAAACCTCCTAACGGTGATTTATGTACTCAAAAAAGTACACTCCCAATTCGCAAGTCAATAAGGATTTGACTTGCACGCGGAGGAGGAATAAATCACACCACCGCGTCTACGCAGGCTGGGCTATTAAGAAGATATTCATAAGAAGTCTCTTCGCCTGTGGTCTTTGACGCTGATAAATTTACATTTATCAATTCAAAGTCCGCCTGATGAGTGAGGAAACAAAGCAATACTTTGAATGGGTATAAAAACCTATGATTTTTATACCCTGCCCTCAATCAGGACTTTAAAATTCTTGACCAAGTTTTAAACTTAGTTAGAAACGTTGCTTACATCAACAGTAAGACCAGGACCCATAGTTGAGCTCAAAGTGATCTTTTTGATGTATACACCTTTAGAAGTTGCAGGTTTTAACTTTTTCAAGTCAGCAACTAAGGTTTCAACGTTTTGACGGATAGCAGCAGCTTCAAAGCCTAATTGACCGATCGCAGCATGGATAATACCCGCTTTGTCTACACGGTAACGAGCCTGACCAGATTTAGCGTTTTTAACAGCATTCGCTACGTCAGGAGTTACAGTACCAACTTTAGGGTTTGGCATTAAACCACGTGGACCAAGAATTGTACCGAGCTTACCAACAACACGCATAGCGTCAGGAGCAGCGATTACAACATCAAAGTCAAGGTTTCCACCTTGGATGCTTTCAGCAAGGTCATCAAAACCTACAACATCAGCACCAGCTTCTTTAGCAGCTTCTGCTTGCGCGCCTTGAGCAAATACAGCTACACGTACAGTTTTACCAGTACCTGCAGGTAATGTAGTTGCACCACGAACAACCTGATCAGATTTACGTGGGTCTACCCCAAGATTTACAGCTACATCCAAAGATTCTTTGAACTTTGCAGCAGGTAGGCTGTTAAGAACTTGCACTGCTTCTTCCAAAGTGTAAACTTTGTTTGCTTCAACAGCAGCAGCAATGGCTTTTTGACGTTTAGTTAACTTTGCCATGTCTTATAGCTCCACTTCCAAGCCCATAGAACGCGCAGAACCAGCAATGGTACGTACACGTGCGTCTAAATCAGCACCAGTTAAATCTGGTTCTTTAGTAGTCGCAATTTCTTCTAACTGAGCACGAGTCAACTTACCAACTTTAGTTTTGTTTGGTACAGATGAACCCTTTTGGATACCAGCAGCTTTCTTAAGAAGAATAGAAGCTGGAGGAGTTTTCATGATGAATGTGAACGACTTGTCGTTGTACACAGTAATCACTACAGGAATTGGAAGACCTGGTTCAACTTTTTGTGTAGCAGCATTGAATTCTTTACAGAATGCCATGATGTTTACACCACGTTGACCTAATGCAGGACCAATTGGTGGAGATGGATTTGCTTTACCAGCTGGAACTTGCAGCTTGATATAGCCGTCAATCTTCTTAGCCATTTTAAAATACCTCTGGGTACGAACGCCGCTAGGCTCCCCAATCTTTACGCAACACTACTGTTACAACAACAATGCCCGATAAAATCGGGCGCTTTTCAACCAATTAAGATTAAATCGTTTTTTCGACTTGGCGAAATTCGAGTTCAACCTGAGTTGGTCGATTAAATACATTAATCGTCAACGTCAAACGTGACTTTTCGTATTGAACTTCTTCCACCACACCTTTAAAGTCTGTGAATGGACCGTCAATAACAAGTAATTCTTCACCAGGCTCAAACATCGTCTTAGGACGTGGTGCTTCACCTGTATTACGTACACGCGCAAGAATCGCATCTGCTTCGCGCTGAGTGATTGGTGCTGGTTTTTCAGGTGTACCACCAATGAAACCTAGAACCTTTGGACATTCTTTAACGATATGCCAAGTATCATCATTCATTTCCATTTCGACTAATACATAGCCAGGAAAGAATTTACGCTCAGATTTACGTTTCTTACCATCCTTCATTTCTACCACTTCTTCGGTAGGAACAAGGACATCACCAAAGCTATCAGCAACAGCGCTACGCTGGATTCGTTCTGTAAGCGAACGCAACACTTGTTTTTCATAGCCAGAGTAGGCATGAATAATGTACCAACGTTTCATAGCTCTTTTACCCGATAATCAACTTAATTAACCAACCCAAACCATAGTCAAAGCACCATAAAACCAATGATGCAACAACTACAACCAATAGAACCTGCCACGATGTAGTGACTGTTTCTTGTTTTGTTGGCCAAGTTACTCGACGCAATTCGACTCGTGCATCTTTTAGCAAACGAACGAAGCCTTTACCTTGATGGGTGGCGTATAATAAACCTAAAGCCACAACGATACAAGCAAAAATTGCCCCAACGCGCACCCAAATATTATTTGCAGGCGCCCAATACGCTGGTAAATACTGATTCACCATAGTAGCTAAAAGCAAGAATGCAATTGCAATCACCCATAGAACAATATCTAGAGGCGAACCAGAACGAACAACTTCAGCAGAATTATTTCTTTGAGGAATTGGCGCGTCGCTCAATGCGTCACGCGATTTATCATTCGACATTTTTGTACTCGTCGTAGAACTCGCGACTTATTATATGAACAACTAAGCCAGCATCAAGCTTTTTATTTCAAAATATGGCAGGTCAGGAGGGACTCGAACCCCCAACATTCGGTTTTGGAGACCGACGCTCTACCAATTGAACTACTGACCTATAATGCAAGTTGAGAGCCAAAGCCCTCAACCTGAGACGTAATCCGTCACTATATTATGCTTATGCAGTTACTTTCGCAACAACACCAGCACCTACAGTACGACCACCTTCACGG
>NZ_JASCAI010000025.1:0-70755 GCF_029967875.1 Acinetobacter sp. V89_4 | reverse complement strand
CTTCAGCTGCTTTCTTATCAGCTTCCGCTTGGCGTTTTGCTTCAGCTGCTTTTTTATCAGCTTCTGCTTGGCGCTTTGCTTCAGTTGCTTTCTTATCAGCTTCCGCTTGGCGTTTTGCTTCAGCTGCTTTCTTATCAGCTTCCGCTTGGCGTTTTGCTTCAGCTGCTTTTTTGTCTGCATCTATTTTTGAAGTATCAGTTGTTTTATTTGCCACATTAGTTTGCTGGTTTTTAGCTTTCGCCTCACCCACTAACTCTGGTGGAATATTATCTGAACTTTCTTGAGCAGCTGTACGACGTGCATTAATCGCAGCGTACTCTGCTGCGGCTTTACGAGCAGCATCAGCTTCAGCTTGCTGTTGCATTGCCAAAAACTCAGCTGCACGTGCTTCTTGCTCAGCAACCGCTTTTTCACGCGAACGGCGCTGTTCTTCTAACAAACGTTTTTCTGTTTCAACATCAACCGCTAAAGGCTGTAGTTGTACCATTTGTCCTTCGGTTGCTTGCTTTGGCTTAGTTTGAGTTTTTGGTGATGTGGATGCCGGTGGCTGAACTTCAACCTGTTTTATTTCCTCATTTCCTTTTAGAAGTAATGCTGCCAATAAAACACCACCTCCCAGTAAAACAACACCACCCATCCAGCGTTGTTTGTTATTCATTGACATTCTTCCAAATACTCCCAAATCGCTTCTAAAGTATGAAACGAACCACAGGCCAAAATCAGCTGATTGTTATTTGTTTGCTCAAGCGCTGATTTAAAAGCCTCTTTGATATTGCCATATTGTTGTACTGTCTGGCCTTGCAAGGCATCATTGAGTTGCTGAATCGGTGCAGCACGCGGCACATTCAACTCAGCAATTTTCCAATGTAAAACAGTAGGTTTCAATAAATCGACTACTGATTTTATATCTTTATCTGCCAGCATTGAAAATACTGCGACAACTCCTGTGTACTGTTTATTGTATTCTAAGAAATTTCGCAATTGCTTTAACAAAAATTCAACACCATGTGGATTGTGTCCGGCATCAAAAATTACCGTTTTACCCTCCACTTGACGCTGCTCAAAACGTCCAGCTAAACGTGCAGATTGAATACCTTTTTCTAATGCTGACTGAGAAATTTCAAGTCCGCTGTTTAAAATAGCTGCAACCGCTCCCGCAATATTTTCAATGGCTAAATGACCTAAAGGAAGCTTTAAAGTAGTTCCTTCTGAGGCAAAGTACCAGTTTTGCCCATCATCGGTGAGTTTATAAAAATAATCACGATTAACGGTATATAAGTCTGCTTGCGTACTTTCTGCTTTATCTTGGATTGCTTGAGGTAGAATTTGTTCGCCAGCAAAGACAACCGGAATTTGTGGACGAATAATGCCTGCTTTTTCAAAAGCAATTTTTTCGATGGTATCGCCCAACCAGTCAGTATGATCTAGGCCAATATTAGTAATAACTGCAACGTCGGGATCAATTACATTGACGACATCTAAGCGTCCACCTAAACCAACTTCGAGCACCCATACATCACATTGCTGTTGTTTAAAAATGACAAAAGCAGCCAAAGTGGTTGCTTCAAAAAAAGATAAACTCAAATCACAATCGCGACGAGCCTGATCGACTTGAACAAAAGCATCAATCAGACTTTGATCATCGACTTCAACTCCACCTAATTTGACTCGCTCATTAAAGCGATAGATATGCGGTGACTGATATAACCCAACTTTATAACCCTGTGCGTTTAATATCGCGGCCAGTGTGGTTGTAGTTGAGCCTTTACCATTCGTTCCGGCTACTGTAAAAACTTTAGCAGTAGGCTGAGTTACACCCAGCTTTTCTGCAACAGGAATTACACGTTCCAGACCAAGATCTATCCCTGTAACGTGAACATGGCTCCAATAATTGAGCCATGTATCTAAAGAGTCTATTGAAAGTGGAGCTTGTTGGTTCAAGGTAAGTTCATCAATTTCGATACAAGTCGAGATACAGTATCACGTAAAGCGTGACGATGAACAATCTGATCGATTACACCATGATCAAGCAAATATTCAGCACGTTGGAACGGTTCTTCTAGAGTTTCACGTACAGTCTGCTCAATTACACGTTTACCAGCAAAGCCAATCATCGCTTTAGGTTCAGCAATATGAATATCACCCAACATTGCTAAAGAAGCTGTTACACCGCCATATACAGGATGTGTTAACACCACGATATAAGGTAAACCTGCATCTTTTAACTTTTGGATCGCCGCTGAAGTACGCGCCATTTGCATGAGAGACAGCATACCTTCTTGCATACGTGCACCACCAGAAGCTGCGAAACAGATCAATGGTTGACGTTTTTCAATAGCAAGTTCAGCAGCCTGAACAAAACGGTCGCCTACAACTGTACCCATAGAGCCGCCCATAAAGTCGAACTCAAAAGCACATGCAATCATATCTACGCCATTTAAATTACCTTGCATGACAATTAAGGCTTCCGTTTCACCAGTTTTGGTTTGCGCTTCACGCATACGATCTGGATATGGCTTAGTGTCGACAAACTTTAACGGATCTTTCGCGCTAAATTCTTGCCCTAATTCTGCTACCACATTGTCGAAGAACCAGTTCAAACGATCACGAGCTTTCATACGTAAGTGTTCATCACACTGCGGACAAACATACGCATTGAAAGAGATTGCTGTACGTGTCACTAGAGCATGACATTCAGGGCATTCAATCGTTGGCTCAGTAAATGTTGCTTTGAGAATTTGTTGCTCATTTGCGACTTCAATACCTGGAACCGGACGTTTTGTCCATGGTGTCGAAGGGCTAAGAACTTTCCCTGATTTCACTTCTTGATTCATACTAACTCATCGAGCGCTGCTCGAAGCTCCTTGACTTTATTCACCGTCTGTTCAACAGCGTCATCCGCTGCCAACGTTGCAAAATTTTTAACGAAAGCACTACCTACAATCACCGCATCAGCAACGCTACCCATTGCTTTTGCTGAAGCCGCATCACTAATACCAAAACCAACACCTACTGGAATATCAGTGGCATTTTTGATTTTTTGAATACGTGCAGCAGCTTCTGCCGTATCTAATGTTGCGGCTCCCGTTACACCCTTAAGTGAAACATAGTAGATAAATCCACTTGCCTGATTTGCCACATGCTGAATGCGTTGGTCTGTAGAAGTTGGTGCGAGCAAGAAGATTTGATCCATGTCATGTTGCTTCAACACAGCACCAAACTCTTTTGACTCTTCTGGCGGTAAATCCACCAGTAATAAGCCATCTACACCACACTCTTTCGCATGAGAAACAAACTTCTCGTAACCAATCACTTCAACCGGATTTAGATAACCCATTAAAACAACAGGTGTATCCTGATCCTGTTCACGGAACTCCTTTACCATATTAAGAGCATCTAATGTGTTAGTCCCTGCTGCAAGCGCACGTTCAGCTGCAAGCGCAATTACTGGACCATCGGCCATTGGATCTGAAAATGGTAAACCAAGCTCAATGACATCTACTCCTGCCGCAACCATTTTATGCAGTAACGGAACTGTTACTTGCGGTTGTGGATCACCCGCCATGACATAAGATACAAGCGCTTTACGTTGTTGGGACTTAAGCTTTTCAAAACGGGTGGCAAGACGTGACATAGGGTTGTGCTTTCCTTGAATTATTTAAAATTGAGGAGTTGTTTGTAGAAATACAAGAACATCGCATTTTAACGCTATTTTTTGTCCATTGAACAGGTCTAACGTTATGGCGATATTCGATTGTATGATTCATACAACCCATGGCGTACATTTATCAATATTTTGAAACTTTTCTCAATGATCAAAGCTTCCTATTTTCGAGCCATTATTAGATCGTCATCTGAATAGAAAATCGCCACAGAAAGGCTATTTTATTGCATTTTTATTTGTTAGCTGTAATTGTCTTTTTCTTGCTAATAGGGTTTGTCCTGTCAAATTTTTATGGGCACGTGCAAGTGCTGACTGGTCCGAATATCCCAATTGTTCAGCAATTAAAGTGAGGCTGGCATTTTGGTTAAGTAATATCTCACAGCGTCTCATACGCTCTGCATCTAAAATTAATTTAAATGAAGTGTTTAATGACTGTAGCTGGCGCTGTAAGCTTCGTACTGAAATATTCAACTCGATGGCAATATCTTCTATTTTAGGAGCCTGCTGCCTTTGCTTAAAATATTCATGGACGATCCAATGTATTTGCTGAGCTAAATCTGTTTGTATTTTACGCTGAGCTAACGCCTCTTCTGCCTGTTTCACTAAAAGTTGCATTAAGGTCGGGTCTGCATGTTGAGGGCGAATACTTAGTCCCTCACTTGCAAAAGTTAATGCATAGTAAGGTTTTCCAAATGATAATTTGCATTGAAAGAAACGCTGATAGTGCACTAACGGACCACGTGCGCTGTGCACAAACTCAACTTGTTGCAAGAGAAAATCATGCAGTGGGGCTATTTGTTTAGCAAGTTGTACCATAGCTGCCAAGGTCAATTCACAAAGTATGATATTACTGTCATCAACCAACGGCCAATACAAACGAATTTTAGAAGCATCTTGCTCAATTTGCATAGGTACCACTTGCTCACCGTCAATCACAAGACGATGAAACTTCATAATATATTCAAGAACCTCTGCAAAACTGCCACTTCGGGATGCCATATAGCCCAATACACCAAAATTAGCTGGTGTAATGCAAGTGGCCATTTCCAAAGCTAAATTGGAAACTTGTAGTTGAGATTCGGTTAGCTCTAAAAGCTCAAGAAAAAAATTTAAAGATGATTGAGCATCAATAGACGAAGCTAAAATATTTTGAACTTGTCGAGCCTGAACATCCGTCAGATTTAATGCCTGCCAGTCCATTCCCCGTTCTTTTAAGTAAGTATTCCAAAGATAAAAATACCCATTTGAAATCGTAAAATCCTGCATGGCTCATCCTTTTTTTACTGCCATCTTGTCGCAAACTGTATAAAAATTGGCAATAACTGTCAAAACAAAGCCGACCAGCCGCGACATACTAATAAACAAGTTAGATGCGAGAAATAAAATATGAACGCACATGTTTCTTATCAAGTCGAGCCAGTGGTTCGTAAAGATCTAGATTTTCACTTAAACGAAGCGCCTCGCTTTTGGTTTAATAATGATCCTTTTTTGACTCGTATGTTTGATGCACTCAGCTTAACCTTTCCCGATGGGGAGCGTTATTTCATCGAATGCGTTCGTATGTTCCGTGACAAAATTGAAGATCCAGAACTACAAAAACGAGTTGTGGACTTTATTAAACAAGAAGCTCAACACGGTATTGCTCATGACAAAATGAATCAGCTCATGAAAGAACAAGGTATGCCTGTTGACCAATTCACAGCTACATTAAAAAGAATTTTTCGTTTTGAACTCACCAAACGCTCACCGCAATACAATATTGCAATGACGGCAGCAGCTGAACATTTAACTGCATTAATGGCAGAAACGTTTTATAGCAATAAAAAAACTTTAGAAAATGCTCACCCCTATGTCCGAGCGCTTTTTGCTTGGCATGCCATTGAAGAAATGGAGCATCGTGATGTTGCTTTTGATGTCATGAAACAAGTAGGTGAAGTTCCTGAGTCGACTCGTCGATTTGTATTGGTTCTTACAACAGTACTCATGTTTGGTTTTACGCTCTATCGCACCAACATCATGTTGAAATGTGATGGTTTTAGTTCTAGAGAACGACTCTTAATGAGCCTTAAAGGCTTACCTTGGTTCTTTGGTAAAAATGGCACATTAACCGCCATGAAAAGCCAATATTTAGATTGGTTTAAAAAAGATTTTCATCCAAGTCAGCATCCAGTCATTCGTCAATACCCAGTCTGGATTGAAACACTTGAAAAGACCAATGATCCTATTGCAGCTGGTGAAGCATTTTGGCAAGCAGGTTTATAACCTGCTTGTTACCATTTTGCATAATGTTGTTCTAGTAAACCGTATTGTTCTTTGCAATTGATTATATCGGTTGCCTCATGCTCAATCGTGCCGCTAATTTTAGCTTGCCACTGATTGAACTGGCTGCCAATCATTCTTAAATTAATATTTTCGTATCGGCACCAACCAATATGGACCTGTAGATTAAGTTTTTGATCTAGAGAGCTAATTTGCCAAAGTTCATCATTTACTTTTTCAAATAAAACATCAGTTAATGGAAATAAAACCCCATTAATCCATAAACAGTTTTCATTACCAAAACTTTCATTAACACCAGAAGCTAAATTTAGACCAATACGTCTGCCTTGTTCATCCCAAAAATTACATGAAAGCCAAAACCAAGCTGTTTCAGGTCGCAAAAAACCACAAGTATCATCTAAAGATGCAAAAGTCTTTTCATCAAATTGTACAACTTGGTTTTGTTTATTAATAAACATCCCCTCTACACCCAGCGTGGTCTGCTTTTGAGTATAGGTCCAACCATTAATTCCTGTCGGTGTACATAAACTTAATATATCGGTGCCAGCACAAAAAATCCGAGCACTGAGTTGAATCTCACCATATTTAGTGACTCGAATGTACCGCACACCATTCGCATGCTGAATATCAAATTGATAAGGCGATTTAGAAAAATAGCTTTGATTAAACAACGGCTGTTCATCAAGATAGGTTTTATGCCCTAAAGGCTGAATCGCATTCCATTCAATTACTTGCTGGGTTTCATGATCATAAATATAGAAAAAACCGTGACCGACCCAGCCAATATCTGCAATTGCTAGACCAATACTATAGTGCTTATGTTGAATGCCACAGAATTTAAATTTCTTGTATTTTAATTGCTTACGCCAGCCTTTTAAGACCTTACCATAAGGGGTTTTATAAATATAATGTTGTACATGAATGGTTGACGGTACAGATTCAAAACGCCCATAATGAGGCTGTCCATTTTCTTGAATTAAATCCATTTACCCACTTCCATATGAATATTAGATTTCAAATGACCTATGCCATGGTCAAATACGTATTTTCCCAAACTGTTGCAGCAAAATCGCCTTTTATTAAATGAATATAGCGCCCTGCTACACAATCTATCGCTAAGCAGTCATCAATATCAATGACTCGATCTGTATGCGCTTTTTGCCACTGTTGATCTATAAATTGTTTACCCAATTGTTTTGCAATAACAGCATTGGGTGCAACTACAAACTCATAACGATGGAGCTCACCGAATTCACGAGCATTATATCCACCCAGATTAATTAAATATAACTTTAAGTCATCTGGTTTTGGTGCTGCATCAGTGAAGTGAATTTGATAATTTTGCTCTTGAGATTTTACTCCCGAAAGCTTAGCCCAAGCATCAATATGTAATCCTTGAGCCTCACCAAACCAAGCCTGTTTAAGTTGAGGATAAACTTCTTCCAAAGTATCTCCTACAGCCATGACAACATCATGAACTTCTGTATTTGCGCGTGCATGACGCCCACCCAACATTACCATAAACAGACTTGGCATTTTTATTCCCGCTTACATCTCAACCATTTCTACGCCATCAATGCGTGCAACAGTCATTAAATCTTTATCACCACGACCTGAAACGGTCGCAATAATAATCTGATCTTTAGACATCGTTGGTGCAAGCTTAGAGACATAAGCCATGGCATGTGAGCTTTCAAGAGCAGGAATAATCCCTTCAATTTTGGTTAAATCACGGAAGCCTTGTAGAGCCTCTGTATCATTAATCGGCACATACTCAACACGCTTCATATCTTTCAAGAAGCTGTGTTCAGGACCAACACCCGGATAATCTAACCCTGCCGAGATACTATGTGTCTCGATAATCTGACCTTGCTCATCACTCATTAAGTAAGTACGGTTACCATGTAATACACCCACATGACCTGCATTTAACGGCGCAGAGTGTTTACCAGTTTCAATACCAAAACCAGCTGCTTCAACACCATACATTTTCACATTGGCATCGTTTAAGAATGGATAGAACAAGCCCATTGCATTTGAACCGCCACCCACACATGCAACTAATGCA
The DNA here is from genome assembly GCF_029967875.1 of Acinetobacter sp. V89_4. Lineage (NCBI taxonomy): Bacteria > Pseudomonadati > Pseudomonadota > Gammaproteobacteria > Moraxellales > Moraxellaceae > Acinetobacter > Acinetobacter sp. V89_4. The sequence continues at coordinate 62,743 of NZ_JASCAI010000025.1, read as the reverse complement.
TCTGGTAAGCGACCTGCTTGCTCCAAGATCTGTTTGCGTGCTTCACGGCCAATAATCGACTGGAAGTCACGAACAAGTTGAGGATATGGATGTGGACCTGCAACTGTACCAATTACATAGTACGTCGTATCAACATTGGTTACCCAGTCACGCATCGCTTCGTTCATGGCATCTTTCAGCGTTTTAGAACCACTTTGTACAGGTACAACAGTCGCGCCCAATAAACGCATACGATAAACGTTCATGGCTTGACGCTTAACGTCTTCAGCACCCATATAAACAACACATTCAAGACCTAAACGTGCTGCAATTGTTGCTGTTGCCACACCATGTTGCCCAGCACCAGTCTCGGCAATAATACGTTTTTTACCAGAAAGCTTTGCCAATAACGCCTGACCAATCGTGTTATTTACCTTATGTGAGCCTGTATGGTTCAAGTCTTCACGTTTAAGATAAATTTGCGCACCACCTAACTCTTTTGACCATCGCTCAGCATAATAAAGTGGACTAGGACGACCTACATAGTAGGCGAGATCGCGGTCGAATTCTGCCAGAAACTGTTCATCATTTTTCATGCGGGAATAGAGATTTTCTAAATCTTCTAATGCCGCCATTAAAGTTTCTGACACAAAACGTCCGCCATGGATACCAAAATGCCCTGCAGCATCTGGGTACTGTGTATAGTCAATCACATTGTTTTGCTGATCCACGTTGGACTCCTTGCATAAATCGTTCAATGAGTTGTTGGTCTTTTATACCTTTTGCGGATTCTACGCCTCCGCTCACATCTACTGCAAAAGCACCGGTAGTATGAATAGCGTCAATGACATTGTCAGGGGTTAAACCACCTGCCAAGATTAAAGGAATATCAAGTTTTGGGAATTTAGACCAGTCAAACTGATGCCCTGTGCCCCCTTTAAGCTCAGGATGCCACGCATCGAGCAATACAGCACTGGCACCAGCCGCCTGATATTTTTGAATTTCAGCAATTACATCTAAATCAGGTTTAACCTGAATCGCTTTATACCAGCGACGTTTACAATGGCGAGCTATTTCCTGACATTGTTCTGGAGTTTCATCGCCATGTAGTTGTAATACATCTAGGGGAACACAATCAAGTACATCCTGAATTTCAGTGGCACTTGCATTCACAAACAAACCAACCATTTGTACATAAGGTGGAATTACTTTTGTAAATTCTTGAACCTCTGCAACTGTCACGTGTCTTGGACTTGGCGGAAAAAAAACAAAACCGATCGCATCTGCTCCAGCAGCAACAACTGCCTGAACATCTTGAATGCGAGTAATTCCACAGATTTTTGCGCGTGTACGTTTTTGGTTTGATGGGCTCATGATCTGCCTAAACTACAACCATTTCTTAAAATAAGCGCCATTGTAATGCAATTTTTGTCCCTTGCGTAAAAGTTCTCTGGGAATTGCTCCAAATGACATTGTATGAAATAAATCGCCACTTTATACTGCGTAAAATTGGAAGCAAGTGTAAGCAATTAATGCTTTAGGGAAGCTGGTGAAAGTCCGGCACTGCCCCCGCAACGGTAACAATGTAAAGCATATTTTTTAAGTCGATATCGACTTACACCACTGCAGTCATGTGGGAAGGTGAATATGTCCATAACATAAATATGGCGCTGAAGTCCGGAGACCTACTTGTTTCATCTATCTACCCGATCATTCACGTGGGGTGAATGTATGGAGCATGTTATGTCTAAGTCTTTTCAACCTACCCGTCTGGTGGGGGCTATCGCTATTGCGATGGGGTTTTCACCTGTTATTTTTGCTGAAGATACAACGAATGCAACTCAGCTTGATCCAATTGTAATCACTGCCTCAAAAAGTGCTGAAAAAGCCAGTGAGGTTCCGGCGCGAATTTCAGTCATTGATGAAAAAACGATTGAGAAGAATCCATTATTAAACGTTTCGGATATTATCCAACGCGATCCTTCTGTTTATATCAAACAAAGCGGTGGTCTAGGTCAGATTTCTGAAATTTCACTTCGTGGCACTAAATCAGTTCATACATTAGTTCTTAAAGATGGTGCTCGCTTAAATAGTCAAAATGAGCTTGGCCCATTATATCCGGCGTTTTTAGATACAACAGATGTTCAACAAATTGAAATTCTAAAAGGCCCTGCATCAGTTCAATATGGCAGTGATGCTATTGGTGGTGTTGTCCAGTTAATTTCTAAAAAACCTGAGAAAACAGGTGCTGAGTTAACGGGTATTTATGGTGAAAATAATACCTATAAGGCTATTGTTAATGCCAATCTCGTGACTGACCAAGGGTTCTATGCACAAGTAGGTGGGCAACGCTTAGAAAGTGATGGGACACGTATTTTTGAAAGCCAACCAGAAAATGATAAGGCCGGTTATGATCAAAAAGGCTATCACGCTAAAATAGGCTTCTTCCAAGAAAATTTAATAGATGCTTCTGCTTCAATTAGTGAAAATAAAGGCACAAATGTTTTTAGTAATGACTACATAACCAATACAGCACAACGTCAATTTGAAAATCGAGTTATCAACACAAAAGTTGCTTATAATATTTTGCCTGATTTAATCATTAATGCACACTATGCAAATGTTCAGGATAAACAAAATGTTCCTGCATATGGCTCATATTACAATACTGAAAATAATGAAAGTGATTTGAATCTGAAATGGAAATTCACTCCGAACCAAAATATTTTAGTTGGTGCCACCTATAACGATGCAAATTATAAAAGTAATACCATCCTAAACTCAGATAAAAGTGTAAATAGCACAGGTTATTATCTACAGCATCAACTCAAAAATGATCTTTTTGATACGCAAGTTGGTGTTCGTTTAGAAGATAATCAACGCTTTGGTACCCATACTGTTGGCCAAGGTGCTATTCGCTATCACTTCCTACCAAATGCTAGCGTATATGCAAATATCGGTAGTGCTTTCAGAGCTCCGACCTTAAATGAACTTTATTCACAATGGGGAGGAAATGAGAACTTAGCGCCAGAAGAAAGTACTTCTTATGAAATGGGTATGAACTATGATCTTACGTCAAATGTGAGTACTAATTTTTCTGTTTATCATACAAAAATTAAAGATCTTATCGCCTATAATGCGGGTACTAATACAAATATAGCCAAGGCAAACTTTACAGGTGGTGAAGCTGGAATAAAGTGGCAACAGGATGATCTATTCCTGTCTACTGAATATGCTTACGTAAAAACAGAAAATGAAAAAGATAATACAGAAATTGCTTACCGTCCTCGCCAGACAATCACTGTAAGTACAGGTTTAGAAAATGCAATTTATGGAATCAGTGCCTCTTTAATTGCAAGATCTAAATCTTATGCAGACTCAGCAAATTCTATGCGAGTACCGGGTTATGCAACTGTAGACTTAAATGCTTATTGGAATATTATTCCTAACGTAAAAGTATTTACCAATATTCAAAACGTAGGTGATGTTCAATATCGTGAAGTATTAAATACGTATCCTTCAAATGATTGGTATGTTAATACAGGCCGCCAAGCTTCTGTTGGGGTCACTTTCCGTTATTAATTTTTCACTCTGATTATAAAAATATTTTCTTAACTCCAGTTTCGGGGTAATGTTCTGACCGACATTATCCCCTTTTTTATGTTCAGGATATCCATCATGGGACACCGTTTAAGCAAAATCTATACACGCACAGGCGACTCAGGTACAACAGGTTTAGGCGATGGTTCTCGTGTTGCCAAGGACGATTTACGAATTGCAGCACTTGGTGATGTTGATGAACTCAATGCCATTATTGGGGTACTTCGTGCTCAAATCACAGATAGCCAAGTAACTAATAAGGCTGATTGGGATAAAAGCTTAAGTCTGATTCAACATTGGCTTTTTGATTTAGGTGGAGAGGTTTGCATTCCAAACTACAATTTACTTGAGCCTGTTTGTATTGAGTTTCTTGAAAAAGAAATTGACCGTATGAATGAAGACTTACCAATGCTTAAAGAGTTTATTCTGCCATCAGGCTCTTTAACTTGCAGTTATGCCCATCAAGCCCGTGCCGTTTGTCGCCGCGCAGAAAGATCTCTACTGTCGGTACAAACACGTGATCAAAACATTCAAACCACGGCGCTCCAGCTTTTAAACCGCCTGTCTGACTGGTTGTTTGTTGCATCTCGTGCTTTACAACGTGCCGAGGGCGGCCAAGAAGTACTTTGGCAAAAAAATATCAATGAGATTATTTAAAAATAGATTAGATTAAACATGGTCTCTGCTCTTTTTAAAGAGACCATAGTCAAAATATTTCATAGAAGAAAATTATGCGCATTATTGGTCATCGTGGTGCACGCAAAGAAGCTCCTGAAAATACACTAGGTGGGTTTCAGCACATAAAAAATTTAGGTATTCGTGGTGTCGAATTTGATATTCGTCAGCTTCAAGACGAAGAGTTGGTCGTGATTCATGATGAGAATTTTTTACGTACAGCTGGAGTCGATCAAATTGTTGAGCAATCTACTTTGGCTCAAGCACTGTCATTTGATCATCGTCAAAATTGGCCCAACTGGCCCAATTCAGAGCCAACACCAACACTCACAGGCGTTTTAAACCTGCTTGATAACTTCGATCATATTGAAGTGGAAGTGAAAGCTGTAAGAGACATGGTTTTAGCAGAAAAAATTGCTCTAAAGCTTGAGACCGAATTACAAGGTTTTGAGAAAGTCATCACCATCACAAGCTTTGATCTTCAAATTTTAACTGCCTTACGCGATATAAACTCTCAATTCAAACGGGGATTGTTAGTCGAGCTTCCAGTTGGAGCAACAGCAATTGAACTCGCTCATCAATATGGTTGCTGTCATATTGGCTGGCACGATCAACTCGCAACAGATGAAATGATTCAGCTTTCACAGCAGGCCGACTTAAATATTAGTGTCTGGACAGTGAATGATGTAGAAAGAGCAAGAAGACTTAGGGATTTAGATGTACAAGGGCTAATTACAGATATTCCAACCACGATGTTACAAGCTCTATAAATATAAAAAAGGTGGTAAAACCACCTTTTATTTCTTTTGTGCCTGAATAAGGCGTTGTCCACTCTGATCAAGCAGATATAGCGTATTACCTACGAGTTGGAAGCGTTGAATACGCTGCAAAGCATCCACGAGTTCTGCCTCTTGGGCCAAAGCACCATCACAGCTTAAATGCCCTGCATTAACCTGCATATCAAGTTTTTGCTGGCTAAAATTAAATGTATAACGACCAAAAACTGCGTTACATCCAGTATGGCCTGATACCGTTTTGATAGCAGAATTTAGAGAGAGCGTCGGCCACTGTGTAAAGAATTTTGCCTTATGACCACTGATCTGAGTAATCTGCCAATCAATATCTTGAATGCCATCAGGACTCACTCTCTTTTTTACAACAGGCGATTGAACATGATGAACTGTTTTTTTTGTTTGGACTTTTTTTGTATTTTGATCGGGTGCACTTTGACATGCGGCTAATACAAGACTGATTGTGACCAAGATACACTTCAATGATAATTTCCTTGCAATATCAATGCTGTTCTTTTTTTTCAATCGTTGTACGTTCATTAAACAACTTCTCCTACTTGAAAAACTCTGTGACATAGTTTAATTCTGTTACCGTTCTTTCAATACATCTGTACAATAATGCTAGTGATTCTCACTAAGCACGTGCTAATATGAAGGATAGAATAGCAATATATCTTAATGATCGGTTTTGCTATGTCGTTTTGTCTTTGTACCTTGTCTGACAAGGATTCTAGGAGCGCTGCCGGATATGACTTCCGCCCCACTCAAAGCCCCAATTAACTGGACCGCTAGCATTACCTTAATTGGTTTACCAATTCTTGCCGCAATCATAATCCCGATTTACGCGTATTATTATGATTTTAGTGTAAGCGCATGGGTAAGCTTATTTTTTCTTTTAGCTCTAAGTAGTATGGGGATTACTGCTGGTTATCACCGCCTGTGGGCTCACCGAGCTTACGAAGCGTCGTTACCGCTTAAAATTCTTTTAATGATCGGTGGAACTTTTGCCGTACAAAATAGTATTTTGTTCTGGGCATCTGGTCACCGTACTCACCACAGACATGTTGATCATGTCGATGAAGATCCATATTCAATTGAGCGTGGTTTTTGGTATGCCCATATGGGTTGGATGATCCGCGATCATTCGCCATCTGAGCCTGACTTTAAAAATGCACCTGACTTGCTCAATGATAAATTGGTTATGTTCCAGCATAAATACTATGCTTTACTCGTAGTTGCAGTTCATGTTGGAATTTTAGGTTTAATTGGTTGGGCAACTGGCGATTTATGGGGTGTAGTCCTCATAGGTGGTCTCTTACGCTTAATCATTAGCCATCAAGTGACTTTCTTTATTAACTCACTTTGTCATATGTTCGGTAAACGTCCTTATACAGACGAAAACTCGGCACGTGATAATTTCTGGTTAGCTATCGCCACTTGGGGCGAGGGTTACCACAACTATCACCATATCTTCCAATACGATTATCGTAACGGTGTGAAATGGTGGCAATATGACCCAACAAAATGGTTGATTTGGTCTTGTTCTAAACTTGGTTTAGCTAAAAATTTACGTCGTATTCCAAGCTTTAATATTAAAAAAGCAGAACTGGCGATGAAGTTTAAATATGCCGAGCAAGATCTTGCTATCTATGGTCATGATGTAAATGCTGACATTAGTCAAATGAAACAACGTATTGCACAAGAATACGAAGCATTTACCCATACTTTAAATGATTGGGCAAAACTTAAAGAACAAGAGTTACAAGCGAAAAAAGCAGCAATGGCTGAAAAGATTCATAGAATGGATCACAAGCTTAAAGTTGATTTTCAGTTGCTTGAACACCGTTTAAGTCATCACCGTGAATGCTTAGAAACACTTATGCGTAGTGTTAAAAAGAATACCAACGTGGTGTCAGACTAAAATAAATTCTGATCAAAAATAGCTCTTTCGGGAGCTATTTTTATGCCTGCTTTTTAACTATGGTATAGTGAAATCCGCTCTCTCTATTTTGCCAAGCCCATGCAATTTAATCCGCTCTACCCTTCACTTCCTTCTAAATTATTCCATGTTCAGCAGCCATCTCCTTTGCGTGGTGCAAAAGCAGGCCATTTCAATGCCGCTTTGGCAGATGAGCTGCAATGGTCAGAAGACGAAAAAAATGCATGGGTTGAAATCTGTAGCGGACAGCGTACTTTCTCTGAATTCCCTTCTCTGGCGATGGTCTATGCTGGCCATCAATTTGGACAATGGGCTGGACAACTCGGTGATGGTCGTGGCTTACTGATTGCACAAATACTCAATACAAAAGGTCAAACCATCGACCTACATCTCAAAGGTGCAGGCCCTACCCCTTATTCAAGAATGGGAGATGGACGTGCAGTATTGCGTTCTGTCGTCCGCGAATATTTGGCTGGACATGCTTTAAATGCCTTAGGCGTCGCTTCTAGTCACGCGGTAGGTTTTACCACCTCTACTCAAGGGGTACAGCGCGAAAAATTAGAGTTAGGCGCAATGCTGCTCAGAACATCTGAATGTCATATCCGCTTAGGACATTTTGAATGGATCAATCAATACGCTCCAGAGTTACTGCCAGAATTCACTCAAAAATGTATTGAATGGCATTATCCTGAGTGTCTAGAAACTGAGAATCCTATTTTATCCTTTGCCAAAAAGGTAATTGAGCGGACTGCAATCATGATTGCAAAATGGCAATTGGTTGGGTTTGCTCATGGCGTGATGAATACCGATAACTTAAATATTACTGGTTCAACACTCGATTTTGGTCCATATGGTTTTATGGAACGCTTCCGCCCGAACTGGATTAATAACCACTCAGATTATCAAGGCCGTTATACTTATCAAAATCAGCCAAGCATAGGCCATTGGAATTTATGGACGTGGTTAAACAACTTGATTCCACTTGCTGAACCTGAACAAAAGGATCAGTTCAAAGAAGAGTTAGCGCGTTGCTTAGAACAATTTGAACCGACTTTTATTGAACATTACACAACTGGTTTATGTCAAAAAATGGGACTTCCCCATTTTCATAAAGACAGTCTTGATTGTAGTTTTAGTTTTTTAAAAATCTTACAAACTGAACAACTCGATTACACTCAGAGCTTTATCCGACTTCAAAATAAAGAATATAAAACTCTACGAGATGATTGCCTTGATATTCGACAGTTTGATGAATTTCTTAGCCAATATCAAAGCATTCGTGAACATCAAGATACTTCTGAACTTGATGCAAACATGCAGCAAGCAAATCCGATTTATATTTTACGTAATCACATGGCTCAGCGTGCTATTGAAGCTGCGGAACGTGATGATTTTAGCGAAGTAGACCGTTTGTTTAAGCTTCTTGATCAGCCATATACAAGACAACCAGAGCTCGAACAACCACAAGATTTAGGCCCGTTACCAAGTGACGTACCAGACGTAGCTGTCAGCTGTTCTTCTTAATACTTTAAAAACTAAAACTCTCTTAAGTCACTTAAGAGAGTTTTTTAAACATCAAAGAATAATATATGAAAATTAGACCTATCATTATTTGTACACTTCTTATAGTTCCACTCGGAATCGCTTTTTATAAATATGAAAAATATTTACCGACTTTTACGCCAAGCCATCAAGCGCTTTCACGCGAAGAGATTTCGGATCTAATCAAGACCAAGCCTGTCACCTCAATTGAAGTATTTAAAAGTCAACGCATACTTCTGCTCAAGAGTAATCAGGACGTGATTCGTCGTTATCCTATTCGTCTTGGCCTTAATCCCAAAGGACATAAACATTTTGAAAATGATGGAAAAACACCGGAGGGGATCTATTCTATAGATTGGCGCAATTCACAAAGTGTTTTCTATAAATCATTGCATATTTCCTATCCCGATATGAAAGATATTGCTTATGCCAAGCAACATAATCAACCAACAGGTGGAGATATCATGATTCATGGATCAGTTCCAAAATCCTTTTTATCTATGCCTTTTAGCTCGACTTATATGCCCCATAAAGATTGGACATTAGGATGTATTGCGGTTAGAAATACAGATATAGATGAGATTTGGCAATTCGTACCAAATCATACGAAGATTATTATTTATCCATAAAATCTTTAAAACTATCCACATTTTCTGTGGATAACATTGTGGTTATCCACAGAATAACTTTTACTAGTGTTTTACTCTTCAGGATATTCGAAGCGGTAACCTACACCATAAACAGCTTGAATCCATTCATGACGGTTACCAGTTTCAGCCGCTTCACTAATTTTTCGGCGCAAGTTTTTGATATGGCTGTCAATTACACGATCAGCAACGTCAAAACTATCTGGATTAATATGATCCAATAATTGTGCACGTGAATACACTTGCCCTACATGCTCTAAAAATAGCTCAAGTAAGCGAAATTCGGTTGGCGTTAAACTCAACGATTTTTGTTGATACCAAATTCTTTGCTGAGCTTTATCAATTCGGAAAGAATCATTTTGTTCAGGCTCTGCCTTCCGCTCTAAACGGCGTAAAACTGCCTGTACACGAGCAACAAGTTCTTTTGGGCTAAATGGCTTACATACATAATCATCAGCGCCCATATTCAGACCTAATACACGGTCAATTTCTTCGGTACGGGCAGTGACCATAATAATCGGTAAATCTGATTGTTCACGAACTTTACGGCAAATGGTCAAACCATCCATTCGTGGAACCATTAAGTCCAGAACCATTAAATTAGGTTTACGTTGCTGGAAACTCGCATAAGCATCTTGACCATCATGAAACATACTTACTTCAAAACCGGCAGCTTCAAGATAATCACGCACTAAATGCGCTAATTCGACTTCATCTTCAACCAACATCACATGTTTCATGAGATATTTTTCCTTTTATATTTAACTCTGCTTTTTAAAAGTGAGCACACAACGTAAACCACCTAACGGTGAATGTTCAAAACTGAGTGTACCACCAAGCGCCTGCGCAATTTTACAAGACAAAGCCAAGCCTAGCCCTGTTCCACCTGTACTACGCGTACGCGAATCATCTACGCGATAGAAACGTTCACCTAAACGAGATAACTGCTCATCGTTTAAACCAAATGGGCTGTCATCAACATACAAAGTCCACTCCTGCGGAGTTTGAGCTGTATGAATATGGATTTTGCCACCTGTTTCTGTGTAACGAATACTATTACTAATTAAATTAACAATAATCTGTTTAAACCGATCACGGTCTAATAATAGCGGAGAACTTGTTCCTTCAACCTGAATTTCGAGACCAGCCTGCTCAAGTTTAGGTTTAAAGTTTTCTACTTCCTGTAATACCACTTCCCATGGATTAACAGAACTCAAATAACACTTAAGCTGCTGGGCATCTGCCTGTGCCAAGTCTGCAAGGTCTTGGGTCAATTTTTTCAGACTTGAAACCTGACGCATCATCGCATCTAAATGTTCAGGGGTTGCTTTTCGAATCCCGTCTTGCATCGCTTCAATTTGTGCTTGTAATACAGCCAACGGCGTTTTTAGCTCATGAGAAGTATCTGCCACCCATTGACGTCGCGACTCTTCATGCTGATGTAAAATTTCTGCTAAATGGTTCAATTGAGTTGATAAATCGCCCAACTCGTCATTTCGTTTAATAACAACTTGATGTTGATAATTTCCTTTCGTTAATTCATTGGTTGCATTTAATAAACGCTGAATCGGCTTTTTAAAATAAGTCGCCATCAATAGCGCTGCAACTAAACTTGAAAGTAAGGTTAAAGCATAAATTAAGAGTAAATAGCGCTTTTGGTTACTAAAGAAATTAATACTCAAAGCATCTTCTTTATCTAAAACAGGTTTTAAACCCAAATATCCAACCACTTGATTGTTTAAGATAATCGGGCGAAATGACATCTGATCTGAAGAAGGTGGCTCACCTACAACAAACTGGTGTCGTGCATCATATAAGGATAAACGAGAACTCAAACCTAAACGGTCAGGCAAAGCAATAAAACGCTTCTTACCATTTTGAGTTTCAATATCTTTTAAGCTCCCTTTCTTTGATTTATTTTTATCATCACTTGGGCGAAATTGGTTTGCGCTTAAGGGGAATCTTAATCCTTCAAAGGGTTGATATTGAGAAGGTAAATTTTGCTCAAGCGTTCTTAACTCTTCATCGCTAAAAATAGTATTTTTATTTGTCGGTGCAACTTGCGGTGAAATATTAATAAGGGCATGTTCATCGAAAGAATGCTGTTGTATGGCAATGTCATATTGACGACGAAGCCACCACTGCGAGAGACGATCGTAGTCGTCAGGAGCAGCGGTTCCTTCAATTTGTAAAATCTGTGCCTGAATCGCATTCCCCCAATCATGGTACACCGTATAGACATCGCCTAGATTGGTAATGAGTCGGTCAAGCTTCTGCATTTCAACGTCAGCCACATATTTGGCAAAGTTCTTTTGCATTGTCCAGTGCAAAACGCTCAAACTTGCAGTCGCAATAAGCAATGTGGTGAGCAAGACTGTCAAAAACAACCGTAATGCAATGGGAACACGTAGAACGTTCAAAAGCACTCTCTCATTTTTACCCTATATTTCGCATTGTAACCAACAACGAAAAGAAAAACTCTCCATTGTTTCTACATCTTTATTATCTAATCTTTAAGCGATCAGTAAACACAACATTAAAAGGCTTTAAATATGAAAATGACGGCAAAAATTGCATTATTCAGTGCGGCAATTGTAACAATGGGAAGTTTAGCGGCGTGTCAATCGACGACTCAACCACCAAAGCCAGAGCGTGGCATGATGCAAGATGGCCCACGTGAAGGCCACCACCGTATGAAACATCGTGAGTTCACACCAGAACAAAAAGCAGCATGGGAACAGCACCGTGCCGAACGTCAAGCTCGCTTTGAACAAATCCAAAAAGCATGTGATGGTAAGGCCAACGGACAAGCAGTAAATGTTCAAATTGGAGATAAGACACTTGAAGGTACTTGTAACCTTCGTTTTGAACCAAAGCGCCCTCAACCACCAGTTAACGCCCCTGCTCCTGCATCAGCTCAAGCAAAATAATTCTAAAAATCATGAAACAAAAGGCGCCTATAGGCGCCTTTTGTTTATACATAACTGTTTACGATTTTGACTATTTGTATCATATAAACATAACCAAAAGTGTTTACACTCAAAGCACTTAGCTAGTTTAAGCATTTTTTTCTTGACTTTGCAGTCACAAAGTAAAGGTCCTGAGGTGCTTGTGCAGTTATGCAAGTTGTTGCACGATGTAATAGTCCAAGGTGCCTCATGGCACATTCTCATAGATTAAGATTATAACTCTGGTTTCACCAGTATTGAGGAACCCGATATGCCACAATACAAAGCGCCCTTACGTGATATGCAATTCGTTTTGCATGAATTATTAAATGCTGAAGAACACTATGCAAAATTACCTGATTTCCAAGGTAACGTAAGCCGTGAATTGGTTGATCAATATTTAGAAGCTGCGGCAGACTTTTGTGAAAATGAACTTTCTCCTTTAAACCAAGTTGGCGACCGTGAAGGTTGTACTTGGAATGATGGCGTAGTTACCACTCCAACAGGCTTTAAAGAAGCTTATCAAAAATATATTGAACTTGGCTTTCCGTCTTTATCAGCAGAAGAACAATACGGTGGTCAGGCTTTACCTAACTCTTTAGGTATTGCAATTTCTGAAATGGTTGGTACAGCAAACTGGTCTTGGGGTATGTACCCTGGCTTGTCTCACGGAGCTGTACGTACATTAGAACATCATGGTTCTGATGAACAAAAAAATACTTATTTACCAAACCTTGTTTCAGGTGTTTGGACAGGTACGATGTGCTTAACTGAATCTCATGCAGGTTCTGACTTAGGTATTATCCGTTCTAAAGCAGAACCAAATGCTGACGGTAGCTATGCAATTTCTGGCGAGAAAATCTTTATCTCTGCTGGTGAACATGACATGGCTGAAAACATCATCCATATCGTTCTTGCTCGTTTACCAGGTGCGCCAAAAGGTACCAAAGGTATCTCATTATTCATCGTTCCTAAATTCCATGTAAATGCAGATGGTACTGTGGGCGAGCGTAATGCGGTTCGTTGTGGTTCTATCGAGCACAAAATGGGTATTCATGGTAACGCGACTTGTGTCATTAACTTTGACCAAGCTAAAGGTTACTTGATCGGACCTGAAAACCGTGGTTTGAACTGTATGTTTACCTTCATGAACACAGCACGTATTGGCACTGCGGTTCAAGGTTTAGCAGCATCTGAATCATCTTTCCAAGGTGCGTTAACTTACGCAAAAGAACGTTTAGCAATGCGTTCGCTTTCTGGTCCTAAAGCTCCAGAAAAAGATGCAGACCCAATTATCGTTCACCCTGCTGTTCGTAACATGCTTTTAACTCAAAAAGCATTTGCTGAAGGCGGTCGTGCACTTGTTTACTTACTTGCTCAATATGCTGACATCGTTGAAAAAGGCGAAACAGAAGAAGAGCGTAAGTTTGCTGACAACATCTTGTCTTTATTGACTCCAATTGCAAAAGCATTCTTAACTGAAACAGGTTCTGAGTCTGCTAAGCACGGTGTTCAAGTCTTCGGTGGTCATGGCTTTATTTCTGAGCATGGCATGGAACAAATCGTACGTGATACACGTATTTCATGTTTGTATGAAGGTACAACCGAAATTCAAGCACTTGATTTGTTAGGCCGTAAAGTATTGCAAACTCAAGGCGCAATGCTAAAAGACTTTACCAAAATTGTTCACAAATTTGTTGAAGCAAATAAAGACAACGCTGCCATGAAAGAATTTGTTGAGCCGCTTGCAGCTCTTAACAAAGAATGGGGCGATCTCACTATGCAAATTGGTATGCGCGCAATGCAAAACCCAGATGAAGTAGGCGCTGCTGCTGTAGATTACCTCTACTTCTCAGGTTATATCACTTTAGCGTATCTATGGGCTCGTATGGCACTTGTTGCACAAGAGAAATTAGCAGGAGGTACGACCGATGTTGATTTCTATAACGCGAAAGTTACAACTGCTCGCTTCTACTTCAAGAAAATCTTGCCACGCGTACGTTCTCATGTAGACGTGATTGCAGGTGGTCTAGATCCATTGATGTCATTAGACGCTGAACATTTCGCTTTCTAACCATAGTTAGTTGCGATATGCAATGTTAAAAAACAAAAAAGGACTGCTCAGTTTTGACGGTCCTTTTTTTATAAAATCAATGATAAATTTACACTTTAAATTCCATATCCATTTCGTTTTACAGGATATCTAGCACAGGCCAATGTGCACAAAAAAGGTGAACGATTATGCCAATTTACAATGCTCCTTTAGCTGATATGAAATTCATCTTAAATGATGTATTTAAAGCAGAACAATTTTGGCAGTCTAATGAGAAACTCGCTCATGTAGATGCTGCAACAGCTGAAGCAATTTTAGAAGAAATGGCTAAATTTGCTCAGAACGTGACTCATCCATTAAACCGTACCGGTGATGAAGAAGGCGCTCGCTATGAAAACGGCGAGGTGTTCACACCAGCTGGTTTTAAAGATGCATTCCGTCAATATGCAGAAGGTGGTTGGATTGGCTTAGGTGCCGATGAAGAATGGGGCGGTCAAGGCATGCCAAAAATGCTCACCGTTCTTTCTGATGAAATGTTATTTGCAACTAACCCATCATTCATGCTCTACCCGCTTCTTTCTGTGGGTGCAGGTATGGCTTTAAACAGCTATGCATCTCAAGAACAAAAAGAAACTTACTTACCAAAGATTTATTCAGGTGAATGGTCGGGTACGATGTGCTTAACCGAGCCACATGCAGGTACTGACTTAGGTATTATTAAAACCAAAGCAGAACCTAATGAAGATGGTACTTATAACATCACAGGTACTAAAATCTTTATCACTGGCGGTGACAACGATTTAGCAGAAAACATTATTCATTTAGTACTTGCTAAAACGCCAGATGCTCCTGCGGGTTCACGCGGTATTTCTTTGTTCATCGTGCCAAAGTATTTGGTAAACGAAGATGGTTCATTAGGTGAACGCAACCTCGTTGGCCCAGGTTCTATTGAACATAAAATGGGGATTAAAGCGTCTGCAACTTGTGTGATGAACTTTGATGCAGCAAAAGGTTACCTTGTTGGTAAAGAAAACGAAGGTCTTGCTGCCATGTTTGTCATGATGAACTACGAACGTTTATCAATGGGTATCCAAGGTTTAGGCGCATCTGAATTTGCTTACCAAAATGCAGCGCAATATGCGACCGACCGCTTACAAGGTCGTAGTGCAGCTGGTGTTCAATCACCAAATAAACCTGCTGACAGCATTTTAGTCCATGGCGATGTTCGCCGTATGTTGTTAAACGTACGTGCAAACAATGAAGCATCACGTGCTTTTGCAGTCTATGTTGGTCAACAGCTCGATATCACTAAATTCTCAACTGATGCTGAAGCTGTGAAAAAAGCCAATAATCGCGTTGCGCTTTTAACACCAATTGCTAAAGCTTACCTCACAGATACCGCATTCCAAGCAACTTTAGATGCTCAGATGGTGTTCGGTGGTCACGGTTATATTCGTGAATGGGGCATGGAACAATGTATTCGTGATCTTCGTATTGCTCAAATCTACGAAGGAACGAACGGTGTTCAGTCTCAAGATTTAATTGGTCGTAAAACCATTAAATGTGGCGGTGCATTCATTGCTGAATACATCACTGAAATTCGTGACTTTGCAAATGACCTAGACACCGATTTGAACTTCATTAAAGATGCAACTTTAGATGCTGCAACTGAAATCGAAGCAATCACTCAGTTTATTATTGAACAAGCTGCTGAAAACGTAGACTTCCCGAATGCTGCTGCTGTTGATTATCTACATGCAGTTGGCTTACTCAGCTTCGCTTATATGTTTGCAAAAATTGCAGCGGCAGCAAAAGATAAGTCTGGTGACTTCTATCAAAACAAACTTGCTTTAGCTCAATACTTTGTTGAACGTATCTTGCCAGATATTGATGCGCGTATTGCTAAAATCAAAGCAGGTTCTGACTTAATTATGGGCTTTAGTGAAGATTACTTTACGAACCAAGCTTAATTAAGTTCTTTATAAAAAACGCCTGAAAAATCAGGCGTTTTTTATTTTGTATCTACTATTTCAATTGGCATGAAATTTGTTTAATTTCTAAACATTACGAAGCAAACAAAAGATTTTACTATGCCTGATCCCAAAAAGTATGAGCGTATTCTGGACCGATTTGGTCATTATGCCGTTGAAGCTTTTCATTATTTAGCCCTGTTTATTATTGGCTGTATGGTGGCGTGGTCCGCAGCCAATACTGTTTTTGAAATTTTGACAGTCAAAAAGTATGCTTCAATTGATGATATTTTATTATTATTTATATACTTAGAACTTGGAGCAATGGTTGGGATTTACTTTAAAACCAATCATATGCCAGTACGCTTTCTTATTTATGTTGCGATTACGGCATTAACCCGTCTACTCATTTCAGATATCCAACATGACCATAAAGCGGATATGGACCAAGTCATTATTACAGGCTCAATTCTTATTTTAGCCCTTTCTATCTTAGTTGTTCGTTTTGCATCCTGGAATTATCCTTCAGTGATGAAAGAGAAACATGCAAAAACACCAACGCCTTTAAAGCCCCCTCAGCCTCAAGATGATGAATTAGCATAAAAAAATGGCCTCAATATTGAGGCCATTTATATATTCTATATTTCAAAATTAACGGACACGATAAATTTGGTGTTTTGAGTCTACGAGTAAATATTGATTCGGTGTTTTAACCCAACGGTATCCACGTGGTGGCTCATACAAACGATGCGATCTCCAGTCTGAAACATAATAGCGACTATTGCGGTATTCTGCTGGAACACGATCGCCACGTTTAAATGCTACATATCGGCCATAGTGCTTACCGCGATCGGCATTTGACCACTGTGGAGCACGATGATCATTTCGATAGTCATGACGGCGGTCATCACGATGCTCATATCGATCATAGTTTTTACCATGATTATTGTCCCAACGATGACTTGTATCGGCCATCGCAGTAGCTGACATACCCAACATTAATGTTGAAAGTACAAGAACGATTGGCTTTTTCATGACCTATTTCCTTTTATCTTGATCTGGAGCTAGATTAAAAGAGAGTCAAGGAGAAACCATGAATAAAACAGCTTTGATTGATATTGTTTGTAATGACTATAAAGAAAATATGAAGAATCTGTATCTGTGCTACCATTACCATTTTTCAAACTAGGTCAATTGCTGTGTCTGAAATCAGTTTTGAACGTCTTCATCAATTTTTTTGCAAAGTTCCAACTGTACAAGAAGCCCGTATCATGGCTCATGGAGCAGACGGCGAACATGCTTGGTGGTTTAAGTTCAGTATTGATGTAGAACATCCGCTAGCATGGCAAACAGTTCAAGAATTAGGACATGTTTTAAACTATTTATCGACGAATGAACGTCTACCGACTTTATTCTTCCCTGTTTCTCCACCGCCATACATGAACGGTGAAGCGAAAGACTTTTTATCGTGGATTATTCAGTGTAACCATCCTGAATTTAACCCAGATGTGGTCTGTGACTGGCTTGAGGCTCGTTTACCAAATCCTGTAGATGATGAGTCGCAGTGGAAAATTAAGACTGATTTGAGTGAATTAGAAAAGTTAGATGATAAGACTTTAGATCAGTTGATTCCTCCAGCGCCTTAAATCGGACTTATGGCACAGCCTTTACTTACAGTGATGTTCTAATGTCTTTTGTACAGGCTAATGCCTCACTTTTGAGAGGTCAAAAGTGACAAAAACCTTTGTTTCACTGATGTTGCTTCCCTGCAACACAGTGAAACGGCGACATCCATGTCGCTAATCACCTTGCCAATTTTGTACAAAATCACGGCAATAAATAAGCTCCAAGTTTAGAATCAAACTAATTAAGGCTCCGTCGTGAAGATAGAGCCTCAAGCTTTATATAAAGTTAGGCTTAGAAAGTCGACAAACCTGACCATTCCATAAAACGATAAATCCAATACTTTACTTTAGACTCATCTGCATACTTCGCGTAATCGACGCTCATTTGTCTACCTTGTAGGTTTGACCAAGAGGTATTGAAGTAATCTTGCGCATCTTTAAAGACTTGATCTTGAACTTTGCCAATGACCAACATATCCGTTTCAAGGTTGTAATTTTTTAAATTACGGGCTGTAAAATTAGCAGATCCTACAATTAATTCAGCGTGTTGGGCGTTATATTTCAAAATCATTTTGCTATGGTTCTGCTCACCACGCGTGTCACACCAACGGATTGGAATTCCCGCAGCATGTAGCTCTGAAGCTACCTGACGGTTTGGTATACCATTCTTTTGTCGGCCAAATGCATCTTTATTTGGATCAAGTAAAACTCGGACAATAACCCCTCTATTTTGAGCACTTTTTAGAGCCTGAATAATCTTGCGTTCAGATAAATAGAACATACTTAAATCAAGCTGCTCTTTAGGCTTAGCTGAGTTAATCAATTTCAATACAGATTGATAAATCGCACCTTCAGTTAACACTTGAACTTGAGGTTTGGTTACGTCTTTTTCAAAGTCACCTAAAATGAGCGATGGAGAACTACTGCCTGACATTCGCGCAACCACGGCTTCAGATTGTAAAACATCTGCGGCTGTCGCTCCTATTACAACTAATGCAACATTTGAGTGTCTAGAACTACCATCATGCGGATTTGCTGAAGTCACTAGTGACTTCCAACCTGCATCGGTATCGACGACTACAGTTTTACGGTGATTCGCCTTAAAGTTAAATAAGTTCAAATAACTGCGCAGTGTAATTTTTTCATCACCGAATGGATTTGGTAACCAGCCTTTCTCAGGGTTATTTCCAACATTCTGACAGCAGATATACCATAAGCCTGACCAGAATGGATTAGAAGCTCTTAAAGGAGCTAAATTGGTTTCAATCACATCAACACCCGCTTGACGTAACTGGCGGTAATGTTCAGGGCTTAAACCACCATATACTGAGTTAATCGGGTCAGTAATTAATACAATCTGGATTTGGCGATTTTGTCTTTTTTTACTGACTAATGCATTGGTTAACTCTTGCATTAATGGCCTTTGCTTTAGTTTTGAGTCACCCACTTCTGAATTAAACAAGAACATATCGACCACAACCGTGGTTTTTGCCTCATCAATCATTTTCAAGATTTCATCAAAGATGTGCTGATCAACCTGCTGTTGCCCTTTTGCATCAAGGTAGGTTTTATCTGCTAAAAATTTGACATCGGCATGTCTAAGCTTGCCACTAAAGTTAATCCCTTGCGGCAATGGTTTTACTGTGTGATAAATTGCCGATGCAATATATGCAATAGCAACAACGCAAAGTAATATCGCCATATAACGACGCCCTGACCAATTTATTTTTTGATGAATTCGTTGAAAAATACGCATAAAAAAGACCTAACTTGATGCTTTCAAATTAGGTCTTTTGGATTGATTTTTCAAGTTTAGTTTCGTGTTAAAGCCTTAAAAACTAAAATCAACACCTACCGTAAAATTGCGTCCAACTTGTGGAATATTTGATAAGAAAGATGCATGTTGATAAACCGTGTCATCTAACAAGTTATTCGCTTTCATATAAACACGATAATCTGTTTTTGCACCATATTGTCCAGAATATGCCACCCCAAGATTAAGCATGTTATAGCCTTCAGTTTCGGTCTCGTAAGCTGCGATCTTGTCTTGGTTAAAGACATGATAATACTCAGCAGAACCACTAAAACCATCACCAAAATCTGCGTCGACTTTAGTACCTAAACGTCCTGCTGGAATACGCGGGGCATTACCTTCTGCATCAATTTTACCGCGTACATAATCACCAAAAGCACTGATCTTATACATTGGGGTAATTTGATAACCAATTTCACCCTCTGCACCATAGAAGCGTGCTTTATCTTGAGTGTATTGGACTAAACGGAAGTCTTTATAACGGTCAAGGGTTTGTGCATAGATGTAGTCATCAAACCAGTTATGGTAAACATGAAGATGGTAATCAAGTTTGTTATTATCAAAATGCAAACCTAACTCAACATTATTGGATTTTTCCTTACTGAGTTGATCATTTCCTAACTCATAAGTATTTGTCGCAAAGTGTCCACCATTTGCATATAACTCTTGAGCTAAAGGTAAACGTTCCTGATGTGAAGCGACAAAAGAAAGTTTGTAGTTCGGTGCAAACTCCCAATTCGCAGCACCTGCGTAAGAAAATGCAGAGCCATCAAAATCTTGTTTAGAGTTATCGTCTACATCAACTTCTTGCTGATCTGCACGTGCAGAAAGCTCAAAGTGTACGTCTTTCCATTGCTTATGTTCTAAAGCAAATACACTCCACTTCTTGGTAGTGGTCGGTGCCATAAAGGCTTCTTCGCCAGTTAAATTCAGTTTTTGCTGACCTAACTGTGCACCGATCACTCCTTCCCAACTTGCAATTGGGTTATGTACTAACTCAACACGCCCGTCATAGCCTTTGTTTTGGAATCGGGTTGCAATTGCTCCCTCTTCAATTTCGTCATGTTGATAGTCGGTATAGCTCGCTTGTGCACGTAACTTTTGGAAGCCTGCAAATGGATCATTTAACTCAGTTTTAAAATCATAACGCTCAGATTTTAAGTCAATCCATGGACCGCCATGTTCGTGATCATGAGCTTCTTGTCCATGATCATGAGCTTCTTCACCATCTTCATGCTCATGGTCTCCACAATGCAAATGTGGTGTTCCTGTTAAATGAGCGCTACAACTTTCGTATTCATGACTATGCCCTGGTAAGCCATATTGATCGCGACGGTTGCTATAAGAAATACCCGTATAACCACGGTCATAAATCCAAGACAATCCGACATTAACTGAATCGCCCTGAGCAAAGGTATTGTCTACACGGCGCTCTTTTTCACCTTCATGAATATAATTTGGCGCAATGTAGTTATTCGCATCACGTGTTAACCCCTCAACACGTAAAGCAACTTGGCTACCCAAGCCAACAGTTACTCCAGCGCTCGCCAGTTTTTCATCACTTCCAGTGTTATAACGTAAGCCAACTTGTCCTTCATAACCGTTTTCAGGCATTTGCGTAGGGATCTTGTTATCAATTACGTTGACTAAACCACCAACAGTTCCAGCACCAAACAGTAAAGTTGAAGGGCCTCGAATCACTTCGACTTGCTTCGCAAGTACAGGATCTACAGTTACCGCATGGTCAGGAGACAAGGTCGAAACATCAATATTTTCTGATGAATTTTGGAGTACTTTAACGCGTGGTCCATCTTGCCCACGAATCACTGGTCGACTCGAACCAGCCCCAAACTGATTAGCGTAGATTCCGACTTCACTATTCAGCGCATCCCCAATGGTGGCGGCCCCTTGCGATAAATGCTTTTGATCAACAACAGTATCTGCAACCGCAAAATCTTGTGAAGTTTGCTCAAGTGGATGAGCCTTAATTCGAATAGTTTCTAACTTTTCAACATTTTCACTTTCTGCTGCAAACGAAGGAACGGATATGACAGCTAAAATGGATAAGGTCAAAATATTTTTATAAAACTGCATTGGATGTGTCCCGGATCACGATATGTTTTATTTTTGTTATATTATAACATTTCGTTTGTTTTGCAATAAAAAACATTTCTGATTCGACGATTCGTTAGACTGGTCAACTAAATGATGTGAGTAATTTTTGATTTCTAATGCCTTTTACCATCTCTCATGCCGTTATAGCTCCTCCTCTATCCAAACTTAGCCAAAACACTTTACCAATTGCCGCGTTAGCCATTGGGAGTATGACACCCGATCTTTACCGCTTATTTACAGTTCAGTCCAGCATGCTAACGCACCAATGGAAAGGTCTGATTTATCCCAATCTTGCATTAGGCCTCGTCTTTTGTGCAGTTTGGTATTTTCTTTATCGTCCAGTGGTATACCGTTTTTTTGGTGTGCAACATGATCTTGGCCTCAGCTCTTTAAAACTTATTTTTATATTTTTTATTGGAGTTATATTTGCACTCATTGTCGGTATAGCAACTCATCTGATTTGGGATGGTTTAACACATTCAGATTTTCGAACGTTTGTATTTAAAGATGTTTTAGCGACAACTATTCATCTTTTTGGTCATCCCTACCCTTTGCATCGTCTTTTACAACTTGGCTCCTCTGCTCTTGCCTTACCTTTTCTTGGTTGGATGGGTATTCACTATTACCAGCGCTACAAACAACACTGGAAAGTAAGTAAAAAAATTAAATTTTTCGCGTGGTCTCTGTTTATTCTATCTACAGTCTTAGGCTTATTTTCATTTTGGGATTATGCACGCTACATCCCCCATGAAGTTTGGCATGCCGATACCTATTATTTTACAGGCCGTTCTATCAACGAGTTTATGCAAGGTTGGTTAAGTACCTTTAGCTTAGGATGCTTATTATTCTTGTTTTTAGATCGGCAACAAAGAATGGGATGAATCAGAAAATTTGCTGCCAAATTGCTCATTTTCAGGTTAATTTCCGCGGTTTTTTGATCTAGTTCTTGTGGCAAACCATGCAACAGGGCATAATCGAAAACTTATTTTTTTGACGGTGCGCGGTTTACGCATCCGTCTTTTCAGCCAATATAGTTTGGATATTTTTCATCATGATGCGAACTCATTACTGTGGCTCTTTAACTGAAGCCCAAATCGACCAAACCGTTACACTATGCGGTTGGGTACATCGTCGCCGTGACCATGGCGGTGTTATTTTCCTTGATATGCGTGACCGTGATGGCCTCGTTCAAGTGGTTATTGACCCAGATACTCCAGAAGCATTTGCAACTGCAGATAAAGCACGTTCTGAATATGTATTAAAAATTACAGGTCGTGTTCGTCGCCGTTATGAAGGTACTGAAAATGCCAACATGGTGAGTGGTCAAATTGAAGTTTTAGGTAAAGACATCGAAGTTCTTGCCGCTTCAGAAACACCTCCATTCCCTTTAAATGATGAAAATACCAATATTTCTGAAGAAATTCGTTTGAAATATCGTTTCTTAGATATTCGTCGTCCTGAAATGTTGGATCGTTTACGCTTCCGTTCTAAATTGACCAATCTTATTCGTAACTATTTCGAAGATAATGGTTTCTTAGACGTTGAAACACCTATTTTGACACGTGCAACTCCTGAAGGTGCGCGTGACTACTTAGTACCAAGTCGTGTACAAAATGGCAGTTTCTATGCACTTCCACAATCACCACAATTATTCAAACAATTGTTGATGGTGGGTGGTATTGATCGTTACTACCAAATCGCGAAATGTTTCCGCGACGAAGACTTACGTGCTGATCGTCAACCAGAATTTACTCAAATCGACGTTGAAACATCGTTCATGAGTGACGATGACATTATGGACTTAATGGAAGTCCTGACTGTGAAGATGTTCGATGAACTTCTTGGCGTTAAATTCGATAAATTCCAACGTATGACTTACGCAGATGCAATGCGTGACTATGCATCAGACAAACCTGATATGCGTATTCCGTTGAAACTCGTTGACGTTGCAGATTTAATGCAAGAAGTAGAGTTCAAAGTATTTGCGGGTCCTGCAAAAGATCCTAAAGGCCGTATTGTTGCTTTACGTGTTCCAGGTGCAGCGTCATTGCCACGTAGTGCAATCGATGAATACACCAAATTTGTTGGCATCTATGGTGCAAAAGGTTTGGCTTACATCAAAGTTAATGAACTCGCTAAAGGAATTGAAGGCCTTCAATCTCCAATCGTGAAATTCATTGAACCGATCGTACTTGAATTGTTGGCACGTGTTGGTGCACAAGATGGCGATATCGTATTCTTTGGCGCTGATAAAGCTAAAGTTGTAAATGATGCAATGGGCGCACTTCGTGTGAAGATTGGCCATGATTTGAATCTTGCAACTTGTGAGTGGGCTCCACTTTGGGTTGTTGATTTCCCAATGTTTGAAGAAACTGACGATGGCAAATGGACTTCTGTTCACCATCCATTCACTCTACCAAAATCAAGTGTAGAAGAAGTGAAGAGCAATCCAGGTGAAGCACTTTCTGTTGCTTACGACATGGTATTGAACGGTACTGAAGTTGGTGGTGGTTCTCTACGTATTTATACATTAGAAATGCAAAAAGCGATTTTCGAAGCGCTTGGTATTTCTGATGAAGAAGCAGAAGAGAAATTCAGCTTCTTATTAAATGCACTTCGTTACGGTGCTCCTCCTCACGGTGGTTTGGCATTTGGTCTTGACCGTTTAGTGATGTTAATGACTGGCGCGACTTCTATTCGTGACGTTATTGCATTCCCTAAAACGAAGACTGCTGAATGTCCACTTACTCAAGCACCTGCTCCTGTTGAAGCAAATCAGCTTCGTGACTTGGGTATCCGCTTACGTGAAAAGCCAAAAGCTGAAGAATCTAAATAATTTTTAGATTTTCAAATTAAAAACCCTGCTTATGCAGGGTTTTTTATTTATTAATTTTCAAATTTTAATGGGATATTTCTTTTTCAAAACTTGAGAGCGTTTTAAATTTTTGATCAAAAATTTGAATGATTTCTATTTTAAGCTTTTCAAAATCGACCACGTGTTCATCGTCATTTAGACAAATTTGTGGAAGTTGTTCATTCTTAATAACCTGATTAATTTCAGGAAGATTTTGTAGCCTTAAGTTAAAGTTTTGTCCACGCTCAAATATATTGACAGGATAAAAACGGGATGAGCACAACTGCCACAATCGAAACAGATACTGATTAACGTCTAAAGGCTGTCTAAATCGATGACTTGATACTTCTTTTAAATAAGCTTCTTCAGTTTTCCAAACTTCTTCAAATACTGATTTCAAAAAAGGTTGAGGCAAATGAGTACTATAAAAACTTGAAAATTTTCGATTATATAAACTTAAAAAATTACCCAAATTACTACTCATAGAATAGCGATAGTTAAAAAGTGCATAGGGATTTTTATGGAGTAATCTTCGTTTATCAAAGTGCTTATTAATAATCGCAACATCAGTCAGGGCAACGGCACCTAGAAAGTTCTCTTCACCTACAACCATAAGTGGCTGTAAACGCACACCATCACAAGGTAAACCATTTCTAAAAAAGAACTCAGGCTCTAAAGGCCTATTGATAAAAGTATCATCATTAAAATAGACAAAATGCTCTGCTAGTCCCTCAATTTTATGAATATTGATTTCAATAGCATGTGAGTTAAATGTTGGTAAACAGTTTGATTCCATGATTTGATCATGTGTGACCAAATTTAACTTAGGATGATTTTTGACTAAAAATTCAGGGAAATGACCACAAGTCACCAGATGGATCTTTCTAACCCACGGGCAAAATTTCTCAACAGATCGGAACCAGTAATGAAGATTATTCCAGTCGCGATAGCGGCATTGATCAACAAGTTCAACCGCCTTTGTTTTAGTTTCTTTAGATTTATAATATATGTATTGTTGCTGCCATTTCGTATCGGTTGAGTCCACCCAAATCATTACAAAATCAACAGGCTGCATTAAACATATATCCAAATAAGTACAGAAATTTACTAGAAAATCTCAGATAAAAAATGGAATTCAAGGTTTATTAATGTTAATAAAAATTCACAATTTATTCATAATTTTAATTTTTCTACACAATTGAGGCAATTTAGACTCTATTGAGATGAGAGTGGGCAAATGGCATAATATCACCACTTTTTCTCCCTTGGTGATTCATTATGGCAATGCGCCCTGATGTACGTCGACATGCTTTAATCGTAATTGTATTCTCTCTTGCGCAGTGGTTTTTCATGCGCTATATCCTTGCAAATGAATTATTTAACATCACTACAAATCAACGTATTCTTTATTTCTGCGTAAGTAGCTTAGCAGGTGCATTGCTTATTTTTGTTGCGCTGATTTATATGGTTTTAAAAGGAAATGCGGATAAAAATTAATATCCGCCTCCCCTCATAAAATTTAGATAATCCTAAAATTTATTTCCCAATATAGTTATCGCATAACTGTATCAATTCCGGATGTCTGTCATGCTGATGGACAATAGGAATGATCTTCTGGTTACGATTAATAATAAGACCTTGATCATTAATCGTAATTTGATCTATTGGATATAATCCAAGAGTTACAATAATAGACTCAAATGGCTGACAGCGAGTTACATCAGCTAAATCATTGGTAATTAATAATTTATTGTGCATTGCCTGATCATAAATTCTTTCAGACATTTTTTGATATGGTTGTTTGCAGAACTCTTCAATCATTTTATTAATATAGACTTTAATCGAGTTCATATCTCCAATTGTGACGCCTGAGCACGAAACCTGCTCATCTTTTGCACTATTATAAAAACTATCTCCATAGGCATCGATAATCCATTTTTGATTATATTGTTCAGTGCCTATCGTATAATCTGGATTTTCCATACCAACAAAGAGTCCTTTGCCGAGATCTTTAAAAGGATTACCCTGAAAAAAAACGTCTCGTACATCGCTGAGCAGCACATGTGAAGCATCAGGATGACTTTCTACAACTTCTTTATATTCAAAAAAGCGACTCACATGCGGATAGCCTGTGATTTTAAGTGCTTTTATTTTTGAATCAGGAACTGCTTCATTTACAGTTAATCCAATAATTTTCTTAAGAATATTTTTTATAAACTTAAACTTGTAAATACCTGAGTATTTTGACTTCGATTTAAATTTCCCAATCGTTGAAACTTTAAATTCAATTTTAAAATTTTTGATATCTGAAAATGCATTAACAAACTCAGGCATTTGCTCTTTATAGATAATTAAAGTCAAAATGCCATCAAAGTCTGTCTTTTCCAAAGAATATACAAAAGAAGAAATGAGGTCAGCGCTGTATCCAGTTGCTGACCCAATAATAATATTTTTTTGCTTAGTCATAAAATTAGTAAGAAAATCTAAAAAACGACTAAATTATATATTTATTAAGTATATATTTCTTTAGTTTAACTCTTAGGTAACGTAACAAATCACTATCATCTTGTGAAATAGGAGTAATTAAGCTTCTTTCCTTTTCTAAATAACTTAACGCATCATTATTTTCGATGATTGGGTGATCGAATAAAAAACTGACATAGAAACTGAAATCACCTCGTCCAACAAGGCCTTGCCAGTGATCATAAATTTTTATCGGCTGATGATAATCAACCAACATCTGTGCCATTTTACGATCTACAACATAGGCATACGCATAGGCTAGTTTTTCGAGATAATCGTAATCAACTTTTAGAATTTTCTGGTTATACAACTCTTCCGGTAAGAATTTTCCACGAACGCGATTGCATATTTTCATTTGAATACCGCCCAAGCTTAGAAAAAAGCAAGGCCCTAGATTCAAAGAACTAATGTGCTTTTCTAAGTCTTGGAAATCAATTTCAAAACGCTCGATCACATCATCTTCAAAAATAATTGCATATTCTTCGTCGGAGTTTAAAAAATCTTTTAGTGCAGCAATATGAGACATGGCACAACCAAGCTCACCAGGCGTCATCGGTTTTTTCTTGCCTGCTACACCTTGTTGAAAATATTCACTAACGCTTAAATTCTTACCGATTACCCCAAACTGCTTAAATTCATCGCGATACTTGTAAAATGTTGCTTGAGAGTACAACTTTTTTAAACGTTCACTATTAGCAGATTCAATACTGATTAAATATTTTTTCATTTCATTCAAATGTTAAAATGAGTCAGGGATAGTCTATCTAATTATAGTTATATCGAGTGTAAAATTTAATGCTAAATCGCCTGATTCAAAAAAAATGGTATAAATACCAACAAGCAAAAAAAGCAAAATCTTTTGACTCTCATTGGTATATGCGTTTTGGCTGGTTAGAACAACCGTTTACAACACTTGAGCAATTAGATTCTCTCTTTGAGATCCACTCCCCTAAAAAGTTTACATTTGCAGATAGCTTTTATGCTTATGAAAATGGCCGTCATTTCATTTTTTTTGAAGAGGTCGATGACGAACATCCTGTAGGTTTTCTTTCAGTTTTAGAAGTTTTTAAAGATGGCACCTATACGCCACCAGAGACAATCTTAAAGCTCGACTATCACCTTTCTTATCCTTGTGTATTTAAGTTAGAAAACACTTGGTACATGATCCCAGAGACTTCTGCCAACAAGACAATTGAACTTTGGAAATGTACTGAATTTCCACTGAAATGGGAAAAGCATTCTAATGTGATTGAGAATATCGAAGCAGTCGACAGCACCCCTTTCTATCATGAAGGCTTATGGTATCTTTTTACTTCAACGCGTCGTGATTGTAAGAAATTTGGTGATCGTTTAGATCTGTTCTTTACCGAAGATATTTTAAATCCGAACTGGCAAGAGCACCCAATGAACCCAGTGTGCCGAGGCAGTCAGCAGTTCCGTATGGCGGGTAAACCTTTTATTTATAAAGGCCAATTGGTTCGACCAAGCCAAGACTCTTTAAAACGTTATGGCGGTAATATCGAATTAAAAGCGATTACTCAGCTTAGCCCGACAGCTTACGAAGAAAAATTACTAGAAGTAGTTTTACCAGACTGGGATCAAGCAGATGACGGTTGTCATACCATTAATGTCGAAGATAACTTTGTGGTACTTGATGCCATCCGCCTTACACCGAAGAATAATTAAGTTTTCAGCAGGCCTTTATAAATATTAAGCGTCTGCTCAGCCATGGCTGGTACAGTCAGTTCAGCCTTGGCTTTTGCATATAAAGGGCCAAAGTCGTTTTGAGCTTCAGGTTGAAGCGCACATTTAATCGCTTTTGCTAAACCTTGTGCATCTCCAATTTCTGCCAGATATTGCTCTGGCAGCCACTCAATCACACCGTTTACTTTGGTTGAAGCCATTGCTTTATCAGCCTGTAAAGCTTCGACCATGACGAGTGGAAAACCTTCACGATCTGATGACAAAACCACAATATCTGCTAATTGCACCAGATCTCGAGCATCAGTTCTAAACCCAAGAAAAGCGACCCGATCTTGTATGTTTAATTCACTGACTTGTTTTTCTAAACTTGCTCGAAGTGAACCATCACCAATAATCCATAAATTGGCATCAATCTGTTGCATCGACTCAATCAGTAAACTGATATTTTTTACTGGCTCTAGACGTCCAATACACATAACAACTTTTTTGCTTGCATCTAGCTCAGCAAAATCTTTTTGAATCGATTGAAGTAACTTTTCTTTATTTTCAACTGTAAGTACGGGTTGAGGATAGACCCCGTTGTAAACCACGTGTGCTTTAGACTCTGGTATGCCTTGCGTGAGTGCTTGACTCACTGCAATAACGGCATCACCTGCGAAATAGGCAGATTTATTCTTTTTAGTACCATGTACTGTTGTCACAAACTTTGGGCCAGATAAAAATGGCTTAATTCGGGCAATCAGTTCAGCCGCCTTTCCTGCTTGTGCATGAACAATAGCAGGTTGAATTTGCTGGATAAGATTTTTAAGTTGCCAGAGTAAAAAAATATTCCAACGGCTACGTGCAAAATCAACCGCATGAAAATGTACTTGTTGGCTAAACTTGTCTAGATAGCAAGGATGTGCAATCACATGTACTTCATGATTTAAAGCGAGCTCATTAACAAGGTTAAAAGTGTGCTGCTCTAAACCACCAACTCCACCACTCGTTGCCAATACCTGAACAATTTTCATAGCTTGTCTACTTATTTTTTATCTTTATTCATCGTCTGTTCAAATAGTTTGGCTTCTTTTAGAAAAGCATAAAACGCGTTAATCATACTATTTACGAAACCACGCCAACCATTTAAGAAACTACGACGAATAAAATAAGACTTCATGAAAGTCACTGGCATTACCAAAACCAATTTTGCAACACTTGGAGACTTTCCTTTTTGGTATTTCTCTAATGCTTTGAGGTTGGAATATTGGTTATTTTTTTCGACTTTAACGAAAATGCTCGACTCGCCATAATGATAAATATCATGTTGAGCACGCTGAGATTCACCCTCTACAATCACATTTTCATGGACCTTATTGGCAAGATCATAATACCCTTTAGACTTACGGAAAAAACGCACCTTTGCATGTTTTTTAGTATGTTTGCTGTTGGGAACACCTAAAAACACGTCATTAATCGGTGTGATTAAAGCATCAAGCTTGTTCTGCTGAATGGTCTCAACAATTTCTTGTTTTAACTCATTAGATAAGACTTCATCACCATCTAAATTGAGTACCCAATCATTTCGGCATTTTGCTAAAGCTAAACTTTTTTGCCCAGCGTAACCTTGCCAATCTTGATGAGAGATTTGCGTATTTTCAAAGCGCTCTGCAATTTCATAAGTATTATCAGTACTGCCAGAGTCTAAAATAATAACTTCATCAAACTCACTGACACTTTGTAAAGTTCGCTCTAACCAAACACCACAATTTAAAGTGACAATATAGACACTACATTGAATTTTATTCATAACTTATAACGTCCTTTAGCAAGGGCGATACGCATCTGTAAAGCATTCATGGCACCATGCGTGCTAACACGTGGAATATTAAATTGATTAACAGCTTCATAAGCTTCGATTTTTTTACGAGTCGATACTGCGTTTTTAAAGCCAATCTCTTGAGCCATTTTCTGGTGTTTTTCGTTAAATCGACCAAATGGATAAGCAAAGCTCGGACACTTACCGACTAATGCTTCAACATCTTGTTTAGACTGAAGCATTTCATCGTAAGCAGTTTGATCATCAAGCTTAAGTAAGTTCACATGATGTTGGGTATGCGCACCAAATTCAATCAAACCAGAATTTGCCATTTCATGAATTTGCTCATGAGTTAGCTTTTCGATTCCTTCAATTTGCGTTGCCAAATAAATGGTTGCCTTTGCATTATATTTTTTAAGTAAGGGATAGGCATAAAGATAATTATCCATAAAGCCATCGTCAAAACTTAAAGCAACGACATTTTTTTGATTACGATATTGTTCAAGCTCAGAGACAAAACAAAAAGTAGCCCCTTTACGCGTCAACAACTGTAAGAGTTGTTCAAACTTTTCAGGAGGCATGTTCATGCCAGAGGCTGCATCTTTAGCTGTAACCTGATGCAACATCACAATGCGTGGTAGTTTGTTCGAACGAAACGGAAGCCAGAAAGTATAATTACCCAGCACATATAACAGTGCAGCAAGTACTAGTAGGCCTACCGCAACGTACAAAAACCACATCATGCATAAACCTCATGTGACCATTCATAATCTTCTGAAAGGGGCTGCTTAAATGTCACTTCAACCATAAATTGGGTGATGCGTTTAGCATTGAAAGATCTACGTGTTTTCTCCCAGCCCTCTTTCGCTATTTTTTCAGCCTGATCTGGGTTTTGATCAAAGAATTGGATCTTCTTGGCCAAATCAAATTGATCATCAAAATAAACCACTTCCTGTTCGGTATAGAGCTTCTCAAAGCCCGGAATTCTTGGGCTAAAAGTCAATAAACCATTACCAGTCAGCTGTACAATACGGTCAGAACTATACAGAGTTACATCATTACGGCGTGAGTAATTAAGTCCCATTTTTGTTTCAGATAGAACTTTATAATACGCTTTACCGTAGACACCAGGCTGTTCAAAACAACCATAATATTGGTAATTCACATGGCCTTGTTGCAACGCATCTGCTAAGTCCTTTAAGAACTTCTCACGCTCAGGTTCTTTATAGACTACGCCACAAAAAATAAAGGTCTTATCCGTATTCACATTTGAAAATTGCTGTAGTGTTTCTACATTACGGTGACCCACATTTGGCAGATAGGCTACGCTTAAATGCGGCTGTTTTAATTTTTGTAGATATTCGCCACCTGTTGTACAGAAAATAGCATCTAAATACGGCGAGAACGCTTTAACAAAGTCGAGTTTGCTTTCAAGATAAAGCGGGTCAACATACCAAAATGCAATTTTAGTATTTGGATAAGCTTCTTTAATCTGTCTAAGAACATCTGGACTCATTAAGTCACTATGTCCAATAAGTACCAGATCAGGCTCAATATTATTAACGACCTTTAGTACTTCTTTATTAGCCCAACTGGCGCCCAGTTTTTTTGTTTTAAAAATGGTACCCATTCGAGCCATGTCACGAAAACTAAAGTCATAAACGAAATGGCCATTTTCAATTAATCCGGCAGAAATTTTACGGTCTGTGCAGTAAAAATGGGCGCCTTGTTTATTAAAGCCAAAATTCGCAATATGCAATATTTTCATTTATTTACTCAAAATAAAAAATTTAATTTTTCGCTAAAAGATATGTTGCCACACGGTCTGCTTCTTTAAAAGCATAAGGTTGTGGTAACTGTACAACACAAGTCTGCTGTGAAATTAATTTTGATTCTAACATTTGATCAACTGAGTGGGTAATCCGGTCGTCTTTCAACCGGTCCATTGCCATTACACCGACTCGACAACCCGCGGTAAGCGCCTCAAAAATCATAGATACGCTGTCTTCTGTTACCCAAACAGCTTCTGCTTTTTGCATTTCTTCAAAAATCCAGCCTTGAGGTGTTTGATCAACTGGAAATATTTGTAAATGCCCAGCAAAGCTTTGCTGTCTTAAAGTATCGATAAATTCTGCTGGCGTGCGGCGTGAAGTTGTTAAAATAATTTCAGCGTTTGGATTATTCTCAACAATTTTTTGAACACTGCTTAATACTTTGTTTTGGTTCCATTGATGTCGTTTAGATGAACCACCTAAAGCAATTAAAATTCGGTCTTTTTGATGGCGGTTTTCATTACGAATGGGATTTAATGCGCCACGTGTAACAATCACATGGCTATCAGCATGGATACCGTCATGTTCTGGAATCACAGCGTAATCAAAGCAAACCACAGGTAAGTTAGGCTTCATCAATATAATAGTTTTGGCTTTTCTAAAAATTTTGCCGAGTAACCAGACACGAAAATGTGTGTGGCTTCCCACTCCAAATATAAAATCAGGTGTTTTTTTTAATAACGATTTTTTTGAAGAGAAAAGCGCCTGAATTAAAAAAATAATTGGCAAATCAGAAATAAGGATCTCTTCAAAAGTTGTTTCTGGCTGTTGTCTTTGCATTGCCTGAAACAAGCCTAATGCTTGTGAACGGTGCCCTGCCTTACCATCAGAGACATAGACAATATGCATAAAAGCTCCCGAAGCCAAAAATAAAAAGGCGAAACTTATGTTCGCCTTTTTATGTTAACGGATTAACTTATTTTACGTAAGTTAACCAGTGTTCATATTTCGGATTTCTACCTTGAACTGCATCAAAGTAAGTCTTTTGAATTTCAGTAGTAATTGGGCCACGGCCACCTGTACCAATTGGACGGTCATCGTATTCACGAATTGGCGTTACTTCCGCAGCAGTACCTGTGAAGAATGCTTCATCTGCAATGTAGAATTCATCACGTGTAATACGACGCTCAACAACTTGATAACCAAGATCTTTAGCAATCGTCATTACTGTTTGACGTGTAATACCATCAAGCGCACCACCAGCGATATCTGGAGTGTGTAAAACGCCATCTTTAATTAAGAATACGTTTTCACCAGAACCTTGGCACACATAACCTTGTGGGTCCATTAACATTGCTTCGTCGTAACCAGAATGTGCAACTTCTTGATGAGCAAGAATTGACAACGTGTAGTTCCCAGATGCTTTTGCTTTACACATCGTCACGTTTGGATGATGGTGAGTAAATGATGAAGTTTTAACGCGAATACCATTCGCCATTGCTTCATCACCAAGGTATGCGCCCCACGCCCATGCTGCAACTGCGGCATGAATCGTGTTATTTGTTGCTGCAATACCAAGTTTTTCTGAACCGATCCAGATTAATGGACGTAAATAGCAAGAAGCTAATTTATTTTCACGAACAACATCGATTTGTGCTTGTTCAAGCGTGGCTTGATCATACGGCACTTTCATTTGATAAATTTTTGCTGAATTTAACAAACGTTTTGTGTGGTCTTGAAGACGGAAAATGGCAGTACCTTTAGGCGTTTCATAAGCACGAACACCCTCAAATACGCCCATACTGTAGTGTAATGTATGGGTTAAAACGTGAATCTTTGCATCACGCCAATCAATTAATTTTCCATCTTGCCAAATAAAACCATCACGATCAGCCAAATTCATGGAACACTCCAAATTGTTATAAAATCATTCACTATCCAACTCAACCGAGGCGGTTGGGTCTATTAATCTTTGCCATAAATTGCAAACGACCGCACGGGTACTACGCCAGTCCGCTGCGCTGACTTGCATGGATTGATTTGCAAGGGCTAAGCGGTGGCTTTCGGCACGTTCACTAAGATAGGCTCGAATTAATGCTGTGGCATCTTCACTGGATAAGCAGTCTGCTTTAGCAGCATCTTCTAATATTCTTACATTATCAGAATAATGGGCGAGATCGGGTTTCGTCCCGCTCCATGCAAGTACAGCATACTGTGCCATAAATTCGATATCGACGATACCACCTGCGTCCTGTTTTAAATGAAAAATACCATGTTTTTTTTGTTCAGAAGACGAACCTAGGTGGTCTTTCATTTTCTGACGCATTTTCAACACTTCCTCACGAACATAAGCCTCATCTCTAGATTGAGTCAATATCTCGCGTCGAAATATTTCAAATTTCTGGCAAAGTACCTCGTCACCTGCAATAGAGCGTGCACGTACTAATGCCTGATGCTCCCAAAGCCATGCACTTTTCAACTGATAGTGTTCGTAGGCCTTAAGACTTGTCACCAATAAACCGGCCTCACCTGAAGGTCTTAAGCGTGTATCAATTTCATAGACACGGCCATCAAGGGTTTGAGTGGTCATGAGTGACATAAACTTTTGAGCGACACGCATAGCAAACTCAAAGCCACTAATTGACTTCGTTCCATCCGTATCTGCTTGCTCATCTAGATAATGAATAAAGACAAGGTCCAAGTCAGAACCATAGCCAAGCTCAATCCCACCCACTTTGCCATAACCAATAACAGCAAAGGCTTTGTAGTCGAGTGAGCAGCGTTTTCCATCAACATCACATGGATAACCATGACGCTTTGCTACAGTCTGATAAGCTAAATGAAGTGTTGCATTAACACTAACTTCAGCAATATCGGTTAATGCATCAGATACTTTCATTAGCGGGCTTTCCGCTAATACATCACTTGCCGCAACAGTAAGTACATTGCTCTTTTTAAACAGTCGCAGTGCCCGCATTTGATCTTCAACTTGATCAATTTCAATGCGAAGCAATTGCTGACGTAATGAGTCTTCTAAGTCCTTACGCTTTGGCAACTCAAAGCCCATCGATAAAAACTCATCAAGCAGTACTGGATATTGCGTTAGCTCTTCACAAATCCAAGGACTTACGGTCGCCATTTTAACTAAACGTTGCAATGCACCTTTACTTTCAATCAACATCACCAAGTACACGGTTCGACGCATGACCGACTCAATCAGCGGCATTAAGCGCAGAAGTGCAGTTTGAGGTTGTTCTGACTGTAATATCACTTCAATTAAATGAGGCCAGAATGTCTTTAATCGCTGAACAGCATTTGAAGGTAATTTTTTGAGTGCGTGACCATGCCAGAATTCATGAATCAAATTTTTCGCATTATCATCCAACACTTCATCTAACTGCTGCTCTAACTGTCCAAAGTTCTCAGTTGCGGCATTTGAACTAGTATCTTCAATAAGCTGCTTAAATTGAACTTTAACTTTTTGACGTTTCTCGTTAAGAACATCAATAAATTCATCCCAACTCGTAAAACCTAAGGTATCTATAATGCGTTGTCTTAAGTCTACTTCTTCTGGCAATAGCTGAGTTTGTTGGTCATTGAGGGCTTGAATTGCGTGTTCAACACGGCGTAAAAACAGGTAAGCATCCTCAAGTTCTAAAACAGCTTGTCTTTCTAACAAACCAGCTTCGCCAATGTGCTCAAGGCTGACTAAACATTGGCGGTCTTGTAGCTCACGTTTAGAACCACCATAAATAAGCTGGAAGACCTGAACAATAAACTCAATTTCGCGAATACCGCCTGCTCCGAGTTTAATATCATCCTCAATATGACGACGTAAAACTTCGCGCTCAATCATCGCTTTCATATCGCGCATCGCGGCAAAAGCGGTGTAATCAACATAGCGGCGGAATACGAAAGGACGTGTCATTTCTAACAAGTCTTGCCCTTCTTTACCGCCCGTCACAACACGCGCTTTAATCCACGCATAGCGTTCCCACTCACGGCCATGCTGACTTAAATATTTTTCTAAAGCTGCATGACTAATCGCTAGTGCCGAGCCATCGCCCCAAGGGCGTAAACGCATATCAACTCGAAATACAAAACCGTCTGCGGTAATGTGCTCAAGCAAATAAATGAGTTTTTGTCCCCACAAAATACAGAACTGCTGTACATCAATGCACTTGCGGCCATTAGTTTCGCCTTGTTCATCAAAAGCAAAAATCAAGTCAATATCACTCGACAGATTAAGCTCTTGCGCACCAAGTTTACCCATGGCAACCACAATCAAATCTTGAACTTTGCCAGAGTAACTCACAGGTTCACCGTGTTTTGCCACAAGCGCTACACGTGCAAAATCCTTTGCCGCACAAATACTGGCATCGGCAAAATCAGAAAGTTCGCGTGTGAGAGTGACAACATCGGTAAGCTGATTGGCATCCTGCCAAATCCAACGGAACATTAAACGACTTCTTAAAATGCGTAATCCACGCATCCAAGATGTTTCGTCACCAATTCCATCTAATGTGGTTTGTACAAATTGATAAATCTGTTCGGTCGAGAGCGGTGCAGTAAATTGATCTAGTTGGTAATCTTGTTCTAAAACAGCTTGATGCAAGCCTAAAACTTGTTCTGCGTACTGACTCGCACGCAATGTTTTTTGTAACTGCTCCGCATTCATATAAAAAGCTCTTTTCCTCGTACTCTGTTTTTAGTTATAGCAGTTCGAGTAGTGGTAGGAAAAGGGATTAGACTAATTTTGCTTCCGCTGAAGAGTAATGCTCTGCATGAGCCTCATGACTTTCTTGAGCAGAAGGTAATAAAACTGTAAATGTCGTTCCTACGCCTTCTTTTGAACTGACATCAATTTTACCCTGATTAATTTCGACAAAACGCTTACAAAGACTTAAACCTAAACCCGCACCTTTTTCACCAGCGGTTCCTTTAAAGCTGGCTGTAATACGTGGATGGAATAAATTTGTCATTTGTTTTTCGGTCATGCCTAAACCAGTGTCTCGAACGGTTATTTCTATATTTTTGTCAGCTTGCCTAGCTTCAATAAAAACTTTGCCAGAGCCATCAATATCTGTAAATTTCAGCGCGTTTGACACCAAGTTTTGAATTACAGAGGTCATCATATTGATATCGGCATAAATATTTAAATCATCTGGAACATCATTAACCAGTTCAATATTTTTCTTTAAAGCTAATGTGTGCAGTACATCACAAACAATATTGCTGACTTGTCTAAGCTTAAAGTTAATTGGGTGATAAACAAAACGCCCACCTTCTGCCATCGCCCATGTTAGTAAGCTTTCAAGTAAGTTATAGGTCGATTGTGAGGTGTCATATAAATAATCTGCAATGTTTTGAATACTAGATTCATCTAAAGTTTCACGCTCTTTGGCGAGTACTTCAGAAAACCCGAGCAACCCATGAAACGGCGCTCGTAAGTCATGTGAAATAATCGAGAAAAATTTAGTTTTACTTGAGTTAATCGCAACTTGCTGTTCATAGAGTTCGTTTAACTCTTCATAGTTAAACTTCAATTCGACTTGCTGCATAAAGGTAGAGCAGTAATCGAGCAGCAATTGAATATCGTCATCTTCAAATATAGCTGCATCGTCATCGAAAAAGACAGCAAAGCCCATAGACGTTTTATCGGGGTGTAAAAGATGCACCGCCAATGCCCTGCTGCACTCGATATTTAGTTCTTTTAAATAGTTGGTTAAGTTTTGATAAGAAGGATGTGAGTGATTAATGATCTGTTGTTTAGCAAAGCACTGTTTTAAATGTTTCGAAGGTTTAAACGAGATTGCTGTCATGCCCTCTGGGCAACGATGCCAAAAGTAAGGTTCCTGATTAAAAGTCAATAAGGCTTTTTTACAATTCAAAAGACGAAGACTAAACCGGAAAAATTGCTCAATGTAGTTCTGCTCGGCATTTAATCCAAGTAACAGAGATATCCTACAAGCACTTAACTGCTCAACCTGATTTAGTTCTAAACGCTGGAATGTCATTGCCCGCCTCACAGATTTTGTCGTTTTTGGTCGGAACCGCTCTTAAAAAATGTACTTATAATCATTATGATCTACTACAAACTTTAACACAGTACATTAAAAGAGCAACGTTCTTTTCAAAATAGAAATGTGAAGTTTCAATTAAAGGTTTTCAGATACATAAAGTGGGTATGCTTGAGGAAAATACAACAAATGTTTGAAGGTAAAGAGTTGTAAGATGTTAGAAATGCGAGTTTATAAATAGCTTCTTGTTTAATGGACACGACAGAGAAATGCACTCAACACTAGACGTTAAAAGCCAAAAGAAAATGACAGCTGAAGAAATATTGGAAGAAATTGAATATCCACTTGAGAATCTTCAAAACTTACTTTTTGCCTTTTCAAAACTGAAAGTCGATGATGGTTTAAAAGAACAAGAATTTAGCGCTATCATCAACACGTTACATCACCAACGTGGTTAGCATTAACCGAGCGGTTCATGCTAAATAAATTAAAAGAAACCCGGCTTAGGCTGGGTTTTGTTTTTAGTTAAATACTTTCTGCCAAGTTTCTACTGCAAAGTTACCTTTGCTATAAAATTTTAAAGCAAATTTTTCATATGCTTCAGTTCGATTAAATGAATTGAAAAATGCCACTAGCCTTATTTCGCTATACAACCTCTCCCACATAGGTGCAATCAAAAATATACTTAATTGTTCATTCCCAGCTACTGTAGTACGGAGCAAGTCTCCATAAAAATTTTTATCCTCCTGACTTAAATCAGATGAATTAATTAATTTTATTAAAGCTGAATAGATTTCAAGATATGTAAACAGCTCATAATAAAGTTCGTTATTATTTAAATTCTTACATACTTCCTCGAAATATTCTCTAATAATATTTTCATTAATCTCATCAATTTTTGAATAATTCTGCACCATTATTTTTTTATGAAGCTCAATAGTTAAAATTTTAAAAAAATTATACCCTTTAACTTTATTACCATTTTTATCACAAAATGCCAGTTCCTTAAATTTCTCATTTTTATAATTCAATAAAGAATAAAATTGATTTGCAAATACTGTATTTCTTGACTCTCTTACCTGCTCTTGATGGTTATTAATAGCTAGATTTAATTGTTGCTCATTAACTTTACGGGACTCTTGCAGAGAAGTTACTTGCAACCATGTAGAATAAGCCACCGCACACAAAGCGATAGAAGAAATAAGAGTATTTAAACTTCCATAAGTATCACCTACTGCCCCAAATTTTTTCCCATATTCTTCAGGGTTTATAAGAAAATGCTTCGTTATCAACCATTCAAAAAAAATAGGAAAACTTAACCAAGCAGCAACTACAGCAAGCAAAATGACTAATAAGATTAGCCAGTGATAATTTTTATTTTCCATTAATAGCCTAATTTTTATAAAGATAATTACTTGAATTGATTTGCATAAGTCTCAGCTAAAGAGACTAACCCTGAGCGCATTTCTTCACGTGTTTGACGGTATAACTGAATCAGCTTTGCTTCATCATATATTATCAAAATTTCGTAAAAAAATTTACCCAACAAAAAACCCCTAAGCCGTTAGCTTAGGGGTTTTCGTAGAATCTTACGATTCTGAATATGGTCCCGAGGGTCGGACTCGAACCGACACGTCATCTCTGACAGCGGATTTTGAGTCCGCCGCGTCTACCAATTTCACCACCTCGGGAGAGGAAGTATGTTTGTGTTGCGTATATTAGCGCGTTTGTAAAACTTGTCAAACCCTAAGTGAATATTATCGTTCACTTTTAGATCATTTAAACATTTTTCATGATTTAGGCCATAAGCACAGCCATAAAAAAGCGAAAAAGTTTATACTAGGCCCAATTTTTGCGGTGTTTTTTTCTAAATATGCAACTGTCCGACTTTTCCTTTGAATTACCAGATGAACTTATTGCCCGTTACCCTCTCGAATCACGTAGTGCTTCAAGGTTGTTGCACTTAGACTCAAAGGGTCAATATCACGATCACATGTTCACAGACATTATCGATCTGTTCGAAGAAGGTGATCTGTTAGTGCTCAATGACACTAAAGTCATGAAAGCACGACTTAAAGGAAAACGTTCTACAGGCGGTGCTATCGAGATTTTAGTTGAGCGCATGCTGAACCACACCACAGCGTATTGTCATATTAAATCGAGTAACTCGCCTAAAGCAGGTGCTGAGCTTTATGTTGGTGCAGATAACATTCCTGTGATTGTTCGTGGCCGTCACGAAAATTTATTTGTGGTTGAGTTTTCACAGCCAATTTTGCCTGTACTTGAGCAATATGGTCAGTTACCTATTCCGCCTTACTTTAACCGTGAAGCAGAAGAAATTGACACTGAACGCTATCAAACGGTTTTCCATAACCCAGAAAAAATTGCCAGTGTTGCAGCACCTACTGCAAGCTTACATTTTGATGAAACACTTTTAGAAAAATTAGAACAAAAAAATGTTCAAAAAACTTTTGTGACTTTACACGTCGGTGCTGGCACATTTATGCCGGTTCGTACTGATGACATTACCAACCATATCATGCACAGTGAATGGTGTGATGTGCCTCAAGAAACTATTGATTTAATTTTAGCGACTAAAGCACGCGGTAATAAAGTGATTGCCGTTGGTACAACAGCAACACGTGCTTTAGAAAGTGCAGCTCAAGCTCATGGTGGTAAAATCGCGGCTTGGACTGGTGACACGCAAATCTTTATCTATCCGGGCTATGAGTTCTGCATCGTAGATCGTTTAATTACTAACTTCCATTTGCCAGAGTCTACTCTGCTCATGTTGGTATCTGCACTTTCAAGTCGAGACAACATTTTGGCTGCTTATGAACATGCAGTTAAAAGCCGCTATCGTTTCTTTAGTTATGGCGATGCAATGCTGGTTGATAAATTAGACGTTTAAATACTAAGGCTGGGTTAAACCTTATAAGTTGATTCGAGGTTTAACCCAGCCCAAATACTCACAATAAAAAATAATGACTTTAGCTCTGTGAGTTGCAGAAATTTAGCAATGAAATCAGGCATCCACTTTTAAAGAAAAATTCTCAATTTAGAAAAATTTAGTATTTATCTCTTTCAATTTAAAAGATAATCTAGAAATAGCTCTTTATGATAATGCACTTATTACTTCCATGCCAATCGATACTGTACAAGAAGCTCTTCATATAAGGCGTAAAAAAAATACACAGGTTTTTCGTAATATTGCTCGACTTTGGGATGCTGGGCAAAAATCTCATTCAGCCCAAGATCTTTTAGATGCTTTACATCCATGGCGTGAAGATCACAACCTTCGCTTTTTTAATGTGTTCCCCTATTTACTCGCCATTTGCAGCATCACAATATTGACCTTTGGCTATTTTCTTCATCCACATATTCAATATATTTGGAGCTTTTTAGGTGCCTTTTTAACAGGGTTTCTGGCTTATTTACTCTATCAATCTCAAGAACCATTAACGCAAGTTATTCGTTATCTAGAACAACGCATGGTGATTTTGCGTTACAGTTTACAGTTTCAGCAGTTACCAGCTTATCTTCCCATTCATGCTCAGCCAGTTTTAGTTCTGAGTAAATTAAAACAGTATTTCCCTCTGTTTAACCGAGGGACTGAGTCTAACGAAATTACTCATTTTGCTTCGACGACATGGAACGATGGAGTAACCGATCATCAAGTCTTGCTGTTTCAATATCATTACGTTAATGAAATCCCTATTATTCAAGACCAAAATAGTGATAAAAAAATTATAAAAGAAATTCATAAAGATTTATGGGGCGCTTTTATATTTCAAATACCAGCTTTGGGCATTGCTGTTAGCAATCAACGTTCTCGTTTTTTTACTCCCTACACCAGTAAATGGCAAAGTAGCGATATTTTAATTAACCAAGAACTTAATATTTTTGGGATTGATCAACATCAGTTAGCCAAAGAAGTCAGTCCGAGCTTAACTTTAAAATTAAATGATTTTTTTCAGCACTTTAAAGGTGATTTAATTTATCATCACGAAGAACAAATTTTGTGTTATCTGGGGGAGCAAAATCTTTTTCAGACCACAAGTAAGCAAAGTGAAATTCATAA
This sequence comes from Acinetobacter sp. V89_4, assembly GCF_029967875.1. Taxonomy (NCBI): domain Bacteria; kingdom Pseudomonadati; phylum Pseudomonadota; class Gammaproteobacteria; order Moraxellales; family Moraxellaceae; genus Acinetobacter; species Acinetobacter sp. V89_4. The sequence goes on along the minus strand of NZ_JASCAI010000025.1, from coordinate 20,294 downwards.
TGTTTCAGCATTGCGTGGGCACTTGCGTACCATGACCATGCCGCAATATGAAAAATTTCAGCAATTAATGTTGAACTTAATTAAATAAATCTCTCGTATGACTTGATTGTCGTCTCATTAAAAATGAGAAGTCAAAAGTACACTGAGGGAATAACAATAAGGAACTGACCATGACTGGTTTAATTATTTTCTTGGGGATATTTGTTGTACTGATCGTCTGGGGCGTTCACATTCGTAATACCATCGTACGTTATTTTAATGCGACCAAACGTGCTTGGTCTGAGGTTGCTAATTTCGAACGTCAAAAGGTAAAGACTTTAGAGGCGCTTGAGACAACACTTAATCAATATACTCATTTTGAAAAATCGACATTAGAAAAAGTCACTGAATTACGTCAGCAAATTCTTAATTTAAATGTGAATAACACGGATATTTCTCAGCTCCAACAAATCGAGAAAATGAGCAAAGAACTAATTCACAGCTTAAATGTTATTGTTGAAAACTACCCTGAGCTTAAAGCCGATTCACTCTATAGCAAGATGATGGACGACATTCAGGAACAAAACGAAAATGTGGGTGCTGCGATTAGCATTTTTAACCGTAATGTCGAGCTGTTCAACAATCAGATTGAAGTATTCCCTAACAATCTCATCAATACATTAACTTTATCCAAGAAAGCGATTCGTCCTTTTAAGGATAATCTTGTTAATGAAAATTTTGACTATAAACCTAATTTTTAATAGGAAAAAAATAGGCCCTAACATATCGGAAATTTTATCTATTTTATAACCAGCTACATTTAGTAGTAGAACTACATCGCAGAATCAAGGAAAATAGCTCTCTTTTTAGCAGCGAACTGTTTCTTCGCCTCTGCTTGTGTTCAGGATTTTTAGATGAAGTTTGAAAAATTAGGTCAGTCGGGGCGCGCCCGTCGTGGTCGTTTAACTTTAGAGCATGGTGTTGTTGAAACACCTGTTTTTATGCCAGTGGGAACTTACGGCACAGTCAAAGGTATGCTACCGCGTGATATCGAAGACATTCAGGCACAAATTATTTTAGGAAATACCTTCCACTTATATTTGCGTCCGGGTCTTGAAGTGATTAAAGAACACGGCGGTTTGCATAACTTTATTAAATGGGATAAGCCAATTCTGACTGACTCTGGCGGTTTCCAGGTTTTTAGTCTCGGCGCAATGCGCAAAATCAAAGAGGAAGGTGTTACTTTCCGCTCGCCGATTGATGGTTCAAAAGTGTTTTTATCGCCTGAAATTTCTATGGAAATTCAGCAGGTATTGAACTCTGACATCGTCATGATTTTTGATGAATGTACACCTTATCCTGCAACGCATGAAGAAGCACAAAAATCATTGCAGCTTTCTTTACGCTGGGCAAAACGTTGTAAAACTCATCATCATGATGAACTCAAAAATAAGAATGCATTATTTGGCATTATTCAAGGCGGTATGTATGAAGACTTACGTGATGAGTCTTTAAATGGTCTTCTTGAAATTGGCTTTGACGGTTATGCGATTGGCGGCTTATCTGTAGGTGAACCTAAAGATGAGATGATCAAAGTTTTAGATTATCTACCAAGCAAAATGCCACAAGATAAACCGCGTTACTTGATGGGCGTTGGTAAACCGGAAGATATCGTTGAAGCGGTGCGCCGCGGTGTCGATATGTTCGACTGTGTAATGCCAACCCGTAATGCGCGAAACGGTCATTATTTTGTCACTGATGGTCTGGTACGTATTCGTAATAGTAAATATCGCCATGACCAAAGTCCGCTCGATCCACATTGCGATTGCTACACTTGTAAGAACTTTACCCGCGCTTATCTATTCCATCTTGAAAAATGTGGAGAGATGTTAGCGTCTATGCTCGGTACTATTCATAACTTACGTTATTACCAACGTTTAACTGAAGGTATGCGTGATGCATTAGAGAATGGCACATTTGATGAATTTGTTCAGGACTTCTATGCCCGTCGTGGTTTAGAAGTTCCACCATGTCCGGTTGATGAATAAGCCCGATTTGCGCTCAACCTCAAGACAAGGTAAATTGCAAAACGAATTAGGATTATGTCAGGTATCTGACTCATATTTTTAACTTTAGGAAATCAAAATGAGCTTTTTAATTTCTGCTGCACATGCAGCACCGGCAGCTGGCCCAACTACAGGTATTTTGCCAAACATCTTGATGATTGTTGTATTCGTTGCAATCTTTTATTTCTTAATTTGGCGTCCTCAAGCAAAGCGTGCTAAAGAGCACCGTTCTTTAATCGAAAGCTTAGGTGTAGGTAGTGAAGTTGTATTCGCTGGTGGTTTAATGGGCAAAGTGACCAAAATTGAAGGTGACTATGCAGTTGTTGAACTTAGCCGTGGTGTAGAAGTAAAAATTCAGCGTGCCAGCGTAATTTCAGTATTACCTGAAGGCACTCTAAATAACCTTTAATCATAAAACAGTCGTGCTTTAGCACGACTTTTTCATTTAAGAAGAAAGCGAATGCGTTACCCTGCATGGAAATATTTACTGATTCTGGTTGTTCTGGTAGTCAGTACATTATACGCACTGCCTAGTCTATATCCGGATGAGCCCGCCGTTCAAATTTCCGGTGCCAAAGCTGGTACCCAAATTGATCAAAGTGTGGTGCAAAAAGCAGAGCAAATTTTAAAAACAGCAAATATTGCAAGTCACGATAATACTTTTACAAATAATGCTGCCCTCTTGCGTGTCAGCTCTTCTGAAGCGCAGTTGAAAGCAAAAGAAGTATTACGCCGTGACTTAGGTGATCAATATGTTGTTGCCCTAAACCTTGCACCGACCACACCGGAATGGTTGCAAAAAATTGGGGCAAAACCAATGAAACTTGGTTTGGACTTACGTGGTGGTGTCCACTTCTTGCTTGAAGTAGATATGGACAAAGCCGTTGCCCAACGTATGGAAACCTCTGCCACCGATTTGCGTCGTCAGTTCCGTGAAAACAAGATCAAATTTAATAGTCTTGCTTTAACAAACAATGTAATCACTGTTCAATTTGCTGACAATGCTGACCGTGATGCAGCAATGGATTTTCTACGTCGTAATGGGAATGAATATACCCAACAGGCATTAGCAAGCTCTACAGGTTCTACTTTAAAGCTTACTTATACCGATGTACGTCGCCAAGAAATCCAGTCATATGCGGTAAACCAAAACTTAACAACATTACGTAATCGTATTAACGAACTTGGTGTTGCAGAAGCATTGGTACAAAGTCAGGGTAGCAACCGTATTGTCGTTGAATTACCGGGTGTTCAGGATACAGCTGAAGCGAAACGTGTTTTAGGCCGTACTGCAAACCTCGAATTCCGTTTGGTTTCTGACGCAAATGATCAATATATTGACCCATATACAGGTAAATATAATGGTCAACCTTTACCTCCGGGCACAGAAGTTTTTGCTTATGAGTCTTTAGATAGCGGTCGTCAACTTTTGTTGCAACGTAACCGTATCTTGACGGGTGAGCGTGTTCAAAATGCAAGTTCTGGCTTTAGCCAAGACTCTGGTGGTGCCGAAGTAAATATTACTCTCGACAGTGCTGGCGGTAAGCTTATGTCCGATGCAACTCGTAATGCTGTTGGTAAACGCATGGCGGTATTGTTCATCGAAAATAAGCAAAAAATTACTTATGTCACAGATCCTAAAACTGGTGCACAAACAGAAGTTCGTACTCCATACACTGAATCTGTAGTCATCAATGCTGCAACAGTTCAGGCTGTTTTAGGTTCAACTTTCCGTATTACCGGTTTAAGTTCTCCTCAAGAAGCATCAGAACTTGCATTAATGCTACGTGCAGGTGCTTTGGCTGCGCCAATGTATTTTGTTGAAGAACGTGTGGTTGGTCCAAGCCTTGGTCAAGAAAACATTGATAAGGGCGTATTATCAACTCAAATCGGCTTCTTGCTTGTTGCAATCTGGATGGTGGTTTTCTTCCGTCTATTCGGTTTAATCGCTAACTTTGCACTTGTTGTTAACTTGGCAATGATTTTAACGGTTATGTCATGGATTGGGGCTTCCCTCACCTTACCAGGTATTGCGGGTATCGTTATTACCATTGGTATGGCCGTCGATGCGAACGTATTGATATGTGAGCGTATTCGAGAAGAAATGCTCTGGGGTGCATCGCCCAAACAGGCCATTGTGGCCGGTTATGATCGAGCCTACAACACCATTTTTGACTCGAACTTAACGACGTTCCTCGTTGCATTCATTCTGTTTGCAATTGGTACAGGCCCGATCAAAGGTTTCGCCGTAACATTAATGATTGGTATCGTGTGTTCGATGTTTACTGCAATTACAGTGACTCGCGCAATTGTACAAATCATTTATGGTAAACGCCGTAATTTGAAAAAGTTGAGCATTTAAGGAGATCGATGATGACTAAAGTGACTCAACAAGATTCAAAACAATATGGACGTCCGGATGATGCAAAAATCATCCCGTTCATGAAGATTGCTAAACCTGCGGCAATCTTCTCGATCCTTATTACGTTAGCGAGTATTTTCTTTATTGTAACTAAAGGTCTTAACCTCGGTTTGGACTTTACAGGTGGTGTTTCAGCTGAGCTTAACTACGCTCAACCAGCAAATCAGTCTGAAGTTATTCAGGCACTCGACAAAGCTGGCTTTAAAGATGCTGTAGTACAGACACTTGGTAGCAATAAAGACTTACTTGTACGCATGCCTGTACAAGAAGTTAAGGTTGAAGACCTTAATAACGCGATTACTAAGGCTGTACAGTTGCCAAACAATGCCGCAGAAGTTCACAAAGTGGACTCTGTAGGTGGTCAAGTTGGTAACGAGCTCTATGTTCGTTCTGCTGGTGCAGTTGCACTTGCACTTATCTTAATGTTGATTTACGTGACGATCCGTTTCGAGTTTAAACTCGCGATGGGCGCCGTGATGTCTTTATTCCACGACATCATCATTATTATTGGTGCTTTTGCATTATTCCAGTGGCCATTTGACCTTACGGTTTTAGCTGCGGTACTTGCTGTCATTGGCTTCTCGCTTAACGATAACATTGTAGTGTCAGACCGTATCCGTGAAAATTTCCGTAAAATTCGCGGTGCGACTCCTCGTGAAATCGTCGATATTGCTTTAACCGAAACTTTACGTCGTACCATTCATACATCAATGACCTTATTACTAGTCGTTCTAGCAATGATGTTCTTAGGTGGTGATGGTCTACACTGGTTCGCTGTTGCAATGTTTGTTGGTGTCTTTGTAGGTACTTACTCTTCAATTTATATCGGTACAGCTTTTGCCTTATGGCGTGGTCTTAACCGTCAGGACTTCATCGTTCAGGTTAAACCTGAATTTGAAGATGACATTCCTTAAGTTGAATAAAGTAAGACTTATAAAAAAACCGCGATTAATTCGCGGTTTTTTTATTTAAAACATATTATTTACGGCGTAATGCATCCGAAATTGCTTCAACCAACTGTTGAGAAATTTCTTGTTTAGATGCTTTTTCTAACTCACGCTTTTTCATGTGATAGTTCTCAGCAAAGAAAACCGTCATCGCATTTTCATCAGAAGCAAAACCAATATCTGCACGTGATACATCGTTACATGCAATCATATCGAGCTTTTTAGCAACCAGCTTTCCTGCCGCATATTCTTCAACATTTTGTGTTTCAGCGGCAAAGCCCACCATAAATGGACGTTTTTCCTGACCAGCAATAGTTGCAACAATATCCGGATTTTTTACAAGGGAAACATTCAACTCATCCCCTGCCTTCTTAATTTTATGCTCGGCAACTTCTGCTACACGATAGTCAGCGACTGCGGCGGTTGCAATGAAGATATCACAGCCTGTTTCTAATGAATCCATACTGATATCTAACATCTGTCTTGCAGAGGCAACATTTACTCTTTTTACACCATTCGGTGTATCTAAACTTACAGGTCCAGCAATCAGAGTCACTTGTGCACCAGCAGCGTAACAAGCAGCCGCTAAAGCAAAGCCCATTTTACCAGTACTGTGGTTCGAGATATAACGAACAGGGTCAATTGCTTCACGTGTTGGCCCAGCCGTAATCACAACTCGCTTACCTGCCAACAACCCAAATTTTTCAGCAATTGCACGTTGAGCCTGATGGAAGTAGCCAGCCACTTGCTTGGCAATTTCTTCTGGCTCTGGCATTCGGCCTAAACCAACATCACCACACGCCTGCTCACCCGCATCTGGCATGATCACATGCACACCATCTTCGACCAAGGTTTGTAAATTTCGTTGTGTAGCTTTGGCCGCCCACATTTGCTGATTCATGGCAGGCGCAACCCATACAGGAGATTTTGTTGCCAAAAATACTGTACTGAGCAAGTCATCTGCTAAACCATGCGCAAATTTTGCCAAAGTATCGCAACTTGCAGGCGCAACCAGTAATAAATCAGCCCAACGTGCTAATTCAATATGTCCCATTCCAGCTTCAGCCGCAGGGTCTAAAAGTTCAGTATGGACAGGATTACCAGAAAGAGCCTGAAAAGTTAGTGGGGTAATAAATGCCTGAGCACCATGTGTCATGACTACACGCACATCAAAGCCATAATCTTTGAGGCGGCGGACTAAGATGGCACTTTTATAGGCAGCAATTCCGCCAGTAACAGCTAAAACAATGTTTTTATGAGGAATAACACTTAGATCAAAGCTCACGAACAGGATACCTTACTGTTGCAGTGGCGCTCACAATAGCATTAAATACGCGCAGACCCAAGATTGATTGGGCAAACAAAATAAAATTTTAAGCGAATTATGCTGGGGAATATGAATACTTCTATTAAAAATTGGCCCGAACAAGAGCGGCCAAGAGAACGGTTATTGCAACAAGGCCCTCAAAGTCTCTCTGATGCAGAGCTATTGGCGATTTTTCTTCGCTCAGGTTCAAAGCAACATTCAGCAGTCGAATTGTCACGTTTACTCATTCAACATTTTGGTAGCCTAAATGCAGTATTTGATTCATCGTTAAGCGAATTAACTCAATTTAATGGAATTGGAGCAACGAAATATTCTCAATTACTGGCAGTCAAAGAACTCGGACGACGTTATCTCAATCATCACTTTCAGAAGAATAATCTTAGTCTTCACTCTTCTGATTTAGTTTTGGATTATTTACGCTATGAATTAAAAGGTGAAAAACAAGAAGTCTTTGCCGTGCTGTGTCTAGACCCAGAATTAAGAAAGCTCCATTTTAAAAAGCTATTTTTTGGTTCAATGCAACATTGTGCAGTCTCGGTCAATCAAACCTTACGCTACGCCTTACAACAGCATGCTTGCCAGCTCGTTATTGCACACAATCATCCATTTGGTTCAGCACAGCCTTCTGCTGAAGATATTACCTTAACTCAACAACTGGAAAATGCATGCAAGCTTGTCGAAATACACCTCTTGGATCATTTTATTATTTCTCCAGAAGGAAGCTTTTCATTTGCTGAACAACAACTGCTCAACCCTGCAACAATATCAGTTCAATAATATTGACAAAGCTTAACTAAGTCTAGAAGATCAAAACAAAAATAGTGATGCTTAAAATAAAATGATTGTTCGTGATCAACCTAGTATTTTCAAAGTTTTATTCTCTTGGCGAGGGACGATTTTACCCAAAATTCTCCCTTCCTTAGGGTTTGTTATGTTGATCTCAGCAATCATTGGTGGCGTGGAATATATTAACCTTTATCGCTTTCCAGAAATTCCTTTAGTTGGCTTTACTCTGATTGGTGTCGTGCTTTCTATTTTTTTAGGATTTAAAAATACTGCATGTTATGACCGTTGGTGGGAAGCCCGGAAATTATGGGGTGTTTTAATTGCAACTTCGCGCCATTTTGACCGTGACTGCCGAATTTTGACTCAGGCTCGCCGTGAACGTGTCATTCAACATGTGATTGTTTTTGCTAATGTGTTACGAGATCGTTTACGTCGTCAGACTGCGAACCCAACTGAGTTAATACAAACCAGTGGTATGAGCCAGCAAGCACTCACCCAACTCTATCAGCAGAATAATGCCCCTCAGTACACGTTGAGCCTTATTCACTGGGAATTATTACAAGCACTTAAAGAAGGTGAAATCTCTGACATCATCTATGCACAGATGAATAAAAATGTTTCAGATTTAAGTGTAGTACAAACTGGCTGTGACCGAATTGCCAATACACCTATTCCATTTGCCTATTCAGTTTTGCTCAATCGCACTGTCTATTTTTTCTGTTTTATGTTGCCATTTAGTCTTGGTTCATTGCTTGGTTTAGCAACACCTTTACTGGTTGGAATTTTGGCATATACATTCTTAGGACTTGATGCACTAAGCTCAGAAATTGAAGAGCCTTTTGGTACTCAAAGCAATGATTTACCTTTAGATGCCATGGTACGTAGTATCGAAATTGAACTTTTAGGAACGCTAGGCAAACCTACGCCGCCTCCAATTCAAGCTCAAGATAATAACTTGCTCTAAGCGCTATTAGAGAAAACGCTCCCAAACACCTTGCTGATTAGCCGTTGGTTTAGGTGTATTTCCCAATTTAATCCATGGCATATTTTCACCATGAAAATCACTGCCAATCGATACAGCTAATTGATGTTGCTCAATCATCCGATCAACCATTTGGCGAGTAGATAACGTTTCCATAGGTGGAGGTAGCTCAATTGCATCTCCACCTGAAGTTGCGAACAATTCAATTAAATATCGAATGTTAGTTGCAGATAAATCATAACGAGTTGGATGTGCTAAAACCGCCAGCCCTTTACTTTCATGAATCACATCAATTGTTTCTTTTAATCCTAACCCTTCAAACTTAACAAAGGCTCGTCTTCCCTCTTTTAAGAAACGATCAAATGCTTGTTGAGGACGGGTTACTACATTCTTCTCGACCAGTGTTTTAGCAATATGGGTTCTTGTCACTCGATCGGCCTGATTTTCCACTTTGGCAAGAACATCTTCATAGATCTGAAAACCAATACATTTTTCTAATAAATCACAAATGACTTTAGCTCTTTGCGCTCGTACTCTTTTTTGTTGTTCTAATGCTTCTAAAATTGGTGCTTCATCTTGCATGTTTAAAGCAACAATATGTACGCCATAACTCTTTTTAGTTGTTGGGCGTGACCACTGACTCGAAATTTCCGTACCAGAAATGATTTTTAAATCATGACTTTGCGCAGCAATTCTAGCTCGCTGCAATCCGTCCATTGTATCGTGATCAGTTAAAGCCAAAGTATGCAAATTCACATCAATAGCAGCTTGCACCAGTAATTCCGGAGACAAAGTTCCATCAGAAATATTGCTATGTGTATGTAAATCTATGCCTTGCATCTTTTATACTATGCCATTCACCAAACCTGATCAGATACTCTAACATGAAAGCACTTCTGGACTTTGTTCCATTAATTATTTTCTTCTATTTATATAAAACAGTTGATCCAGCTAACGCACAGCATCCTTTACTTAAACTGATCGGGTCTGCGGGCGGTGCAGATAATAATAATATTCTTGTAGCAACTACTGGTCTAATTATTTCAATGCTCGTGGTATATGGTGCCCTATTTATTTTCCAAAAATTCCGTCTAGATAAACAACAATGGTTTGTATTGTTTATGACTGTGATTTTTGGTGGCATCACGCTCATGCTAAGTGATGATTTCTATATTCGTCTGAAAGCTGCAATTTTAAATTTGGTTTTTGCAGGCGCATTCTTGGTTTCACCTTGGTTTGGTAAAGACCGTAAGCCACTCATACGACGTTTATTTGATCCTATTTTAGAGTTAAGTGAAAAAGGTTGGAAAAATTTAAACTTCGCTTGGGCAGTTATGTTTGTAGTGATGTCTTGTTTACATGTGTTCTTCGCATTTTTATTTCACGGCGGAAAATATTGGGGCGAATTTACTGCATTTGGTGACATGATTGTGATGTTTTCATTTATCATTATTCAGTTCATTATTTTACGTAAACATTTTAAGTCACCAGACGCTTAAAGTGGTTCCTGATTGATTATAGAGATACGATTACATGCCTTTTTTTGTTCTAAGCTGTACCGATAACGAAGGAACTTTAGAGAAGCGCTTAGCAGTACGCCCTCAGCATATCGAACGTCTACAAAAACTCGATGATGAAGGCCGCCTCGTTACAGCTGGTGCTATGCCAAAAGATCCTAATGATCCACAAGCAGGCTTCTATGGTAGCACCATGATTGTTGAATTCGACAGTCGCGAAGCATTAGATGAATGGTTAAAAGAAGAACCATTTCTCAAAGAAGGCATTTATGCCCATATTGATGTAAAACCGTTCAATAAAGCATTTCCAAAAGGGTAATCGCATGCAGCTTGCAATCAAAGGCTTTCTTGGCTTGTGTTTGATATGTTCAACTGCTGGAGCAGTTGAACCTGCTGCAACACCAGCAACACCTCCTCCAAGCGCGCCTTCAACTCAGGCAGCTAAACCCGCTCCTACAGCACCAACAGGTGTAAAAACACCGACTACAGCTCAGCCACTTACAGCTGAACAACTCGTAAAGAATAAACAACAGCAAGATGCGAAAATCAAAGCTTTAGTTCAAGATCAAGCATCTCGCTTAAAACAGTTAGAACATGCCAATCTTGAAGCACTTGCTCAGAACCAAGAGCTACAGTTAAAAAACGACAGCCTCTCTGTTCAGGTTCAAGTTTTACAAAGCGAACGTAGTGCACAAATGTTTTTATATGGCGCGGTTACCTTAGCGGGTGGCGTATTGCTAGGATTCTTTATTGCTAGTTATATCCATACAAAACGTCGACGCCAGTGGTAAATCGAAACAATCTATTAAACCAAATGAACGTATCAAACCGTATCCAAACAGCAGAACTGGACTGGGAATTAATCGATGGTATCGAGGTTCCCATTTCCAAACAATTTGGTGATGTCTATTTCTCTAAAGATAATGGCTTACTTGAAACACGACATGTTTTTCTAAATGGTAATGACTTATCAGAACGCTTAGCCAATCTAAAAGATTTTGAATATTTCAGTGTAGGAGAAACTGGTTTTGGTACAGGTTTAAACATTCTTGCACTCTGGCAACTTTGGCAACAAGTTCGTCCAGACAATCAAAGTCATTTACATGCAATTAGTGTTGAAAAATTTCCCTTAAGTAAAGCTGACCTTATTCGGGCTTTAAATGTCTGGGATGAGCTTAAACCACTTGCAGAGCAGTTAATTGAACAATATCCGCTCCCTATTGCTGGATGTCATCGCTTAACTTTTCCAAACGAGCGTTTTAGCATCGACCTATGGCTAGGAGATGCACAAGACATTTTCCCAAGCATAGCGAAAACTAAAGCAGTAAATGCTTGGTTTTTAGATGGCTTTGCGCCCTCTTGCAATCCAGAGCTGTGGGAACAAAATGTTTTAAACCATATTGTTCGTCTTTCAGAATATGGCAGCACATTTTCCTCTTTTAGTGTCGCGGGTGTTTTAAAACGTGGGCTAAAGGCGCACGGTATTACTATTTCTCGTCCACGTGGTTTTCGGCATAAACGGGAAATGCTCAAAGCAATCTGGAATCCACCTCAATCTGATGATGAATCCTCACAATTAGACCAAGTTCAGTCATTGGGTAAAGAACAGCAGCATATTGCGATAATTGGGGCCGGTGTAGCAGGTTTAACTACGGCGTGGGCATTTGCAGCACGCGGGCATCAAGTCACCTTATACGAGCAAACAGAAGCATTATCTGGTGCTTCTGGAAATCCTTTGGCATTGCTTAATCCTAAACTATGTCCGATTGAACAAAGCCATGAACATCTCATGACTTTAAGTTGGCAACATGCTTTAAATTTTTATAAAAATTTTCAAGCATTCCGTCCACTTCAAATACAACAAATCGCATTGAAAAATGCAGATGAACTTCTCGATCTTGTAAACCAATATCCAGCAGAAGTTGTTACCCATTCAACAAACTCACTTGAAACTGCATATTCTAGTGTTTCACTGACCGAAGCGGGTTCTGTTTCACCACATCAACTACGTGATGAAATTTTACAACACCCTTTAATTGCTCTAAAAATTGCCCATGTCACAGCACTGGTTCCTTTTGAAAATAAAGTTCAATTGCAGGCTGATAATGAAGTTATTGCTGAAGCAGACCATGCTGTTGTGTGCTGTGCTCGGGGAAGTGCTGCTTTATTTGAAAGCTATCCACAGTTAAAACCAATACGCGGACAAGTGAGCTGGGTTAATAATTCTTTTGCTCCCCTACCTTTAAATGAAGCTTATAGCTATGGTGGGTATTGTATGCAACTTGATGCTTCACAGATAATTTTAGGTGCATCTTTTTACCCAAATCGTGAAGATCAAGATGTGCTTCCCGAAGACCATGTGCATAACTTTGAATTAATCCACAGCGTATTCCCTGCATATGCAGAAAAGTTACCATCAACTTCGACGTGGCAAGGCCGTGCATCTATCCGTGCACAAAGCTTAGATTATTTTCCTCTGGTCGGAAAAATGCTTGAGAATAGTCGAATTGCTACTTTTGCGGGTCTTGGTTCTAAGGGCTTTCTATTTGCTCCTCTATGTAGCGAGATCTTGGTTGCCCAGATATTAGGAGAGGCTTGCCCAGTACCGGACAGTTTATTACAAAAACTGAATCCGCAAAGATTTCAAAAAAAAGTAAAACCTAAAAAGCCGTATTTCAAACCGCAATAGTTCTCTTCAATAAAAAAGCACCCTAAGGTGCTTTTTTTTATGCGCCCTGCTCTAGAGGCAAGCCAGCATCACGAGCTGCACGTGTCCCCCCCATCAGCACGACATATTCACGCGAGGCATCCAATCCTTCTAGTTTCTCAGCTGCACGAGGAGCTTTGCTACCACCACCACATAAAATATAAATCGGCTGACCCGCAGAGACCTGGTTCAAAATATCAGCATTCAAATCATTAATCGGGCGATTCACCGCACCTTTAACATGCCCTTCTGCATAAGCATTAGTATCACGGACATCCCAGATAACAGCATTTTCTGGGAATTCAAATGTTGTAATTTCTTGTTTACGGATCATTGTGCACTCCTTTGATGTAAACAACACTTGGCAAATGAAGAAAACCCTCTTAGCATCTCAAATATTCTTTCACTTTGTAAAGGTCTAAACTATGCCTTCTTTCGATATTGTCTCTGAATTAGAGTTATTTGAGGTTAATCATGCTGTACAAAACACACAAAAAGAGATTGCAACACGCTTTGACTTCCGTGGTCATGATGTTTCAGTCGAAATAAACGAAAAAAATAAAGAAATTAAAATCAGTACAGAAAGTGATTTCCAGTGTGAACAAGTTTACAACATGTTAGAAAATCACTTTTATAAACGTAAAATTGATGTTCAAGCACTTGATCCACAAAAAGCCGCTGCTTCAGGCAAAAATTTTGTACAAGTTATTAAACTTAAAGACGGTCTTGACTCAGATACTGCAAAAAAAATTAATAAAGCCATTAAAGAAAGTGGCGTTAAAGTGCAATCTTCTATCCAAGGCGACAAAATTCGTGTAACAGATAAAAAGCGTGACACTTTACAACAAGTCATGAATTTTTTACGTGAACAGCAATTTGGTGTGCCATTACAGTTTAATAACTTTAAAGATTAATCTCTTTTCGTGACATTCAAAGCTAAGGTAATTCCATGTCTCAATCCAATCGTCTATCAAAACTGGTAAAAGCGACTTCAAAATTCCCTAAAGGTATTCGGAGCACGCTTTGGAGCAAGGCGTTTGGTCGTATCGTGCCAATGGTGGGTACAGCAAATATCCGCTATCTGGAAGTAGACTCAAACCACGTTAAGGTCCGTTTAGAAAACCAGAAAAACATGCAAAATCATATTAAAGGAGTCCATGCTGCGGCGATGGCTCTTTTAGCAGAAACTGCAACAGGTTTTCTAACGGGTTTACATATTCCTGATAACCGCATTTTATTAATCAAATCATTGCATGTAGATTATTTAAAAGTGGTTGAAGGCGGTTTGACTGCTACAGCAACATTGTCTGCTGAACAGCAAAAGTTTATTGCAGCTAATGAGAAAGGTGAACTTGTGATTCCGGTTACAGTCATTGATGATGCAGGCAATGAACCAATCCAGTGCCAAATGCTGTGGGCATGGTTACCTAAACGTAAGAAATAATAACTAATCTAAAGTACTTTTAGATTTTTATTTGCCTCAAGATATAAAAATTATTTTTTATATCTTGAGGTTAAAAATGAAAAAAATACTGATTCTTTCCTCTTTATTTACCAGTTTAATATTTACAACAATAACGACTCATGCGACTGAACCTAATCTTAAAACCAGTAAATTAACTTCGACTAAATCAGAAGCGATAGATAAAGTAAGTGCTCAAAACAAAAAAATAGTCATCGACTTTTATGAAGGCGTCTTTTTAAAACATAAAGTCAAAGAATATGCAGACCGTTATATTGGTCAACAATATATTCAGCACAATCCTAATGTGCCAGATGGGAAAGCACCTTTCGTTAATTTCTTCACTGAAAAATTCCAAAAAAATCCTCAAGCTAAAAATGAGATTAAACGTGCGATTGCCGAAGGTAATCTTGTCGTTTTACATGTCCATTCGACTGAAAATGAAAAAGATCGAGGAAGAGCGATTATTGATATATTTCGTGTCGAAAATGGAAAAATCGTAGAGCATTGGGATGTAATACAAAATATTCCTGAGCAAAGCAAAAATACCAATACGATGTTTTAATTCTAAAAATGAGTTCTTTCTCTAAATTAAAAATTAAAGCCTGAATACTGATATTCAGGCTTTATACGTTTTATTGAGCATCTAAAAACTTTTGTCTTGCTTCTTCGGGTATTTGACGCTTATTACCTTTTACATCCACTGCTACAAAGGTAAAGACTCCTTCAGTAATACGTATTGGCTCACGAGAGTCATCATGACTATCCCAAACTTCAATTTGCATCTGAATAGAAGTATTTCCAACTTTTAAGATTTTGGTATAGCAGCTAATGACAAAGCCAACCTTTACCGGAACCAAAAAGGTCATTTGATTAATGGAAATCGTAGCACAACGGCCACGACTGAAACGTTCTGCGTGAATTGCTCCAGCCAAGTCCATTTGTGACACAATCCATCCACCAAACACATCACCACTCCAGTTTGTATCTGCTGGCATGGCAATCGTTTGTAAGGATAAAATTCCTTCTGGTTTGGTATAAGCTTCTGACACCTTAGCTCCCGAAATTCGTTTGAAGTTGTTGATCGAGCCACTGCTGCAATTCAGGCGCACGTAATGCACCGCTAATACGCGCGACCTCTGTCGTTTTATTCATTAAGACAAGTGTCGGAATACTTCTCACATGAAAAGCTTGGCTCAAGCGAGGTGATTCTTCGGTATCAATCTTGGCAAAAATAACGCCTGGATTCTGTTTTGCGACCTGCGCAAAATGTGGAGCCATCATTTTACAGGGTCCGCACCATTCTGCCCATAAGTCTATGAGAATAGGTAAATCACTATTCGTGATGTAGTTACTAAAATTTTGCTCATTTAGTTCAATAGATGCAAGCGGTAGTAATGGCTGATGACATTGCCCACAGCTTGGTTGCTCAGGAAGTTTTTCTTCCGGAACTCGGTTTTTAGCACCACACGATGCACATACAATAATCATTTACATCACTCCTATATGCTGATGTAAAAATTCTAATTGGGTTATCACTGCTTTTTCAAACCATGAACCGTGATAGATATCAAAATGTTTCATATCCCACTCATGATAACTCACAAAAGGTGCAATATTTGTCGCGGCTTCGCGACTGGACTCAATAGGAATAAGTGAATCTTTTTGGGCTGCAATAAATAAAACAGGAATATTAATCTGACGTACAACCTGAATTGGACGGTATCGCATCAAGTTAAAAAAGACACGAGCTGGGACTTCCCCGCTCCAATAATAGTCAGGATTTACAATCGATAGATAGCCATAATAACTATCTGCTGTAGGCATAAAGCATAAATTATGTTGATCAACCACAGGCAACCTCTTTGGATTAAGCCCCATTTTTGATCCCATATAATCCTGACTCGATAACTTCAATGCTTGAGGATAGCGTTGCAAAGGATAGAGCTTTGCAGTTTCAGCGCCATCTACATAAGGAATTTGTACTAAGATTGCCTGAATATTCTTTAATTCAGAAGCTAGGCTTAGCGCATATCCGCCACTTAGAGAAGTTCCCCACAGCACAATCCTTCGGTTATCTACAAGCTTACAGGTCGAAGCATATTGAATAACGGTCTTCCAATCTTCTAATTGGGAATTGATTGAGACCATTTCTCTAGGCTTGCCAGTACTCCCACCCCAATATCGATAATCAAACAAAATAACAGCATAACCTGCTTGAGCGAACCGCTGAGCGTATTGAATTAGTTTAAATTGACGCAACGCAGCAAAACCATGGGCCATAATAATTACGGCAGATTTCTTATTTGTTTTAGGAATATAAAAATCAGCTGCGATCGTTTCCTGACCACATGGAACATATAAAGGCTCAACCGTATAAGCGTGCATATGTGCTCCGTTGAAATAGAATATGAATAACCAATTTTAAAATAGCGCGATGATCGTTTTTAAAATTTATAACTTAGCTATAAGACATAACTTTCTCAGTCAGAACAACACAAGAGTGTCTTGTATCTCAGGTTAAGCTTAATGCTATGATACAGCATAAGAGGTTTTGTTAAATTTTGGAGTGACGAAATGTCAGATAATGTTGGTTTCGCAGGTCAAATTGGTCCAGAGCATGTTGGCCAAGTTGTAGAAAAAGGATTTAAATCGATTATTAATAATCGACCAGATATGGAAGGCGGCCCAGAACAGCCTACAAGTGCTCAAATTGAAGAAGCAGCACGCCAAGTAGGTCTAGACTATGTTTATCAACCTGTTGTAGCTGGACAAATTACAGAACTCGATGTACGTACTTTTGCTAATCATTACAACGAGTTGCCAAAACCTGTACTTATGTTTTGCCGCACAGGAAACCGCTCAAATAATCTATATCAATTAGCAAAACAAATGGATTTATTAGACGACTAATTTTAAGAAATTAATATTCCATAAAACCCTATTTCTTCCTTAAAGTAGGGTTTTTTGATAACTTATTTTGCATATCTCTGCACGAATTCAACAGAACTAAAAATAATATTGATCTAAAGTATTTAAATCTTTTTTGAATCATTTATTAATTTTTATGAATAAATTTATATTCGCTCTTTTAAGCTGTTTAATTCTTACAGCATGCTCCTCAATGCAAGTAAAACCTACGGTTGGAGTAACTATGGGTACAAGAATTTAATTAGCTAATTGCCTATAAATATAATGAGCAACCTCATGAAATATATGTTATTTTATAAATCTAAAAAATTATTTTAAATAACTTATCATTTTAATTGGGGATAATGATGAAACTTACTCATGGGGTATGTGGGATTACTTTGGCTGCTTTTTTGACAGCTTGTGGTGGAGGTGGCGGTGATGGCTACTATAACCAAAATTCAAGTTCTGGCTCTACAACAACACCAACCACACCATCAACAGATCAAGAGTTGGCTACTTCTGTTTTAAATAGTGTAAAGCAAGAAGGAAAATATTTGTTTGGCGCCTATGATCTTAACGATGAAAAACTATCAAAAGGTTACATTGATCACGCACTAGACACCTTCGCTCAAGGTCCACTCAAGTTAACCTTAGATATTCGCAAAGTAGATCTTATCAAGTACTCCGACCATTATCGTGATAAATGCTTTATTAAAAGTACTACAGACTACCGCGCCTGCTATGTATTTAAAGGTGAAGAAATTAAAAGTTTACTCACTGGATATAGTGATTGGGACTTTGATATTACGGCAGATGATTTAAAAAATATTAAACTAGCGAATGACAATACCTCTCCGAATTTAGAGGATTATCAATCAAATACCAGAATTTATATTTTTCAAAATGAAAATAATGATAAGAACTTCCAAGATGTAACAATTACTGGAGCCTTTGCGTATCCATTCCAACAGTCATGGGGACTTGAACAAACTAAGCAAAAAAGATTCGTATTAATTAATTCAACAACAAGTGATTATAAAATCACTACATCGACTATTGTTCAAGATCCAGATACAGCTCAACCGACTGAAAAAGAAGTTACTACTGGTGCAATGAGTGTATATAAAGATAATACATCAACTGATGGTGATCTCTACGTAGTTCAGAGTGGTTCTGGTTTCAACGTACTTATTAATGATAACCCAAATGTTCCTTTTGCAGAGCCAATTTCATTTATTGTGAACTCTACTCCAGGCAATACGAACAATGCGACATATCAAGTGAAACTCAGTGGTAATCAAGTATTGAGTCTACCAAGTATTACTGGTATTGAAGGAAGTCGCGTTGAGAATCAATCTCCAACAACGAATGCACAAAAATTTAATGGCAGTATTTATTTAGAAGGACCAAATATTTTCACTTTTAAACAGTCTCCGAATGGAACTACATTAAACTTTAAGCATGTCATTAATGGTATCAGCATTGAAGGTCAATCTATTAATCAAAATGGGACTGTTTCAACCACTTTAAAAACACCTTTTATGCAAAAATTTACATTTTAAAGCTAAATAATTAGAGCCAAACCCTCTGTTCAAGAGGGTTTTTCTATATATTCTAAATATCTATTAAAATAGCTTAATGACAATGTTCGATATTATTATCATTGGCGCAGGTACTGCTGGTATTAGCGCATATAAAGAAGCCATTAAACATACCAATAATATTTTAATTATAAATGATGGGCCATGGGATACTACTTGTGCTCGTGTAGGTTGTATGCCAAGTAAAGTCCTTATCTCTACAGCAAACCGTATGTTTGACATTCAAAATGCTCAAGAGGTTGCTTTGAATGTATCTGCAAAAATTAATACAGATCAAGTGATGCAGCACGTACAAACTTTACGTGATCGTTTTACACAAGCAACATTAAAAGATGTAGAACAATGGCCTGCAGAACATAAAATTTCTGGTAAAGCACATTTTATGGATTCACAAACTGTAGAAGTTAATGGGCAACAGTACCAATCAAAAAGTTTTATTCTCGCTGTCGGTTCAACTCCTAATTATGATCAAACCTGGAAAAAAGAACTTGGTAATCGGCTTATAACAACAAATCAAATATTTGAGTTAAAAACACTGCCTAAATCTATTGCTGTCATTGGAAGTGGTGTGATTGCTCTTGAGATTGCTCAAGCAATGCATCGTTTAGGTGTAGAAACTACTATCTTTGCTCGTAGTAAACGAATTGGAGTACTTACTAGTTCTAGGCTTCAACAACTTGCACAAAAAGAGCTAGGCAAAGAGTTAAAAATTCTATTCGAAACACTACCAAATGAAGTTAAATGCAGTGAAGAAAACGTTGTATTAACTTACCAACTTAATGAAATAGAGAAAACTCTCAAAGTTGAATATGTTTTAGCAGCAACAGGCCGTACAAGTTTAATTGATACTTTAAAACTAGAAAATATTGATAACTCTTTTAAAGATATTAAGTTATTACCTATAAATGCAAAAACCAAGCAGTTAGACACATATCCAATTTTTGTTGTTGGTGATGCTTATACCTCAACACCACTGCAACATGAGGCGGCACATGAAGGGAAAAAAGTTGTTTATAACTGTTTGAATTATCCACAGGTTAATTCAGTTAAGACGCTTACTCCATTAGGAATTGTATTCAGTCATCCTGAAATGGCGGTCGTCGGGCAAAGTTATAAACAACTAAAAGACAATGGTATAGACTTTATTACAGGTGAAGCCTCTTATGAACGGCAAGGAAGAGCTATAGTTCTTGGGAAAAACAGAGGTGCGATTGAGGTTTATATAGAAAAAGGAAGCCAAAAACTTCTTGGTGCTGAATTATTTACAGAAGCAACAGAACATATGGCTCATTTATTAAGCTGGATAATAGGTGAAGAATTGACTTTAAATGATATTCTGGAGAAGCCTTTCTATCACCCTACTCTAGAAGAAGGTCTTCGCACTGCTTTAAAACATGCTCGTAGACAGTTGAAATAATCAATTTAGAAGAGTTCCCTTAATAAAAATCTGGCTCTTCTATACATTAAATTGTTTTCATTAATTTAATTCCTGCATAAGTAAACACCCCGGTTTCTTTCGAGACCGGGGTGTTAGAATAATGAGCTGGCGATGACTTACTCTCACATGGGAAACCCCACACTACCA